>JBJMGJ010000001.1:0-4140 GCA_045807965.1 Bryobacteraceae bacterium
AACGCTTCACTATGGACGCCAGGTTGTCGCGCGCCGTTCGGGAAACCTTCGTTCAGCTCTGGGAAAAGGGACTCATCTATCGCGGTGAGTACATGGTGAATTGGTGTCCCGGGTGTCAAACCGCCATCTCTGATGTGGAAACCACTCACGAGACAGTCGACGGACACCTTTGGCACATCCGTTACCCGCTCACAAACGGAGAAGGATATTTGAGCGTGGCGACTACACGCCCGGAAACAATGCTGGGCGATACGGCGGTGGTGGTCAATCCGGATGACAAACGGTACACCCACCTCCAGGGCGCAACCGTACGCTTGCCGCTTGTCGGTCGAGAGATCCCGATCGTAGCGGACTCCATGGCTGACCCTGACTTCGGTACGGGCGTCGTGAAAATCACACCCGCCCATGATCCTAACGACTTCGAAGCAGGGAAGAGACACGGTCTGCCTTCGGTGAAAGTCATCGGCGAAGATGCCAGGATGACAGCGGCCGCCGGCCAATATGCCGGACTCGACCGTTTCGAAGCCCGCAAACGAATTGTCGCGAGACTTGAAGAAGAAGGACTCCTGGAGAAGGTGGAACCCTATCAGGTCAGTCTCAGCAAATGCGATCGCAGTAAGGACATTATTGAGCCACTCGTATCAAACCAGTGGTTCGTCAAAACCAAGCCCTTGGCTGAAAAGGCGATGGAAGCAGTGCGGAGCGGCCGGATTCGCTTTGTACCGGACGATCGGGAAGTCGTTTTCTTCCAGTGGATGGAGAACATTCGCGACTGGTGTATTTCTCGCCAGCTATGGTGGGGCCACCGGATCCCCGCCTGGCATTGCCGAAATTGCCGGGACATCACTGTTGCTCGTGAGATTCCGGCCGTTTGTTCCCATTGCCAATCCACCGAGATCGAGCAGGATTCCGATGTTCTCGACACCTGGTTCAGCTCGGGCCTGTGGCCGTTCTCTACTCTTGGCTGGCCGGAAAACACGGAAGACCTTAAAACCTTTTATCCGACCTCCCTCCTGATCACCGGCTTCGACATCCTGTTCTTCTGGGTTTGCCGAATGATGATGCTGGGTATCGAATGCACCGGTGAGGTTCCGTTCCGCGAAGTTCATATGCACGGCCTCGTTCGCGACGCGGAGCGGCAGAAAATGTCGAAGACAAAGGGGAACGTGGTCGATCCCCTGGAAATCATCGAACGTTCCGGTACCGACTCGTTGCGAATCGCGCTCCTTATTTCCGCCGCAACCGGCTCAGACATTGCGTTAAAGCCGGACCGCATCGAAGCTGCGCGCGGCTTTGCAAACAAGATCTGGAATGCTTCCCGCTGGCTATTCATGAACATGGAGCGTTCCGAAGTTTCGGGATGGATGCCCTCCGGCGAGAAGATTTCCAATCCGTCCAGTGCTACGGAGGACGTGTGGATCTTCCACCGTTTCGAAATCACCCGCGGTATAGTCGCGCGAGCTCTTGAGAGCCATCGATATCACGAGGCGGCACAAGCCCTCTGGGATTTCTTCTGGCACGACTTCTGCGATTGGTATCTCGAAGCAAAGAAATTGCGATTCCAGGAAAAATCAGGGATCGACCAACACTGGCAGGCGGTGTTGACCATTTACGAAGCCACCTTGCGCCTGTTGCACCCCTTTATGCCGTTTCTGACCGAAGAGCTCTGGCAGCGCCTCATCCACACGCATCCTGACGAGGATACGCAGCCTAAGTCGATCTCGCTGGCGTCGTACCCTCTGCCTGTCGGAGAGTCAGAACTACACCCGACCGGAGCGAACAGTTTTGCCATGCTCCAGCAGGTTGTTACTGCCGCGCGCGAACTACGTGCTGATCATAAACTCGATCCGAAATCGGTTCTGCCCGCGAGCGTTCGATTTCGGGATTTTGCCTTCCACGACGATGACCTGCCGGTTATTGGTGCTCTTGCGAAGATTTCTCTGGACTCGAACCGGGGCGAAACGGAAGGGAGCGTGCTGACACGCTCAACAGCAGATTTCGATCTTCACATCTTCGCTGCGTCTCCTTCGCAAAACGGGGCCGCCTCGGCAGACGCCCGGCTTCGAATACAAAAGGAGGCGGCAAAGCTTCAATCATTAATCGAGAATTCGCGGCGTCAGTTGAGCGACGAGACATTTCTCAGTCGTGCACCTGCAAAGGTCGTGGACGGCCTGCAAGCAAAGTTAGCTGACTATGAAGCGCAGCTGAAAAAGTACCGTGACCAGCTCGGGGACGTATAGCGAATGTTTGACCCGGAACATCCGGAGATCCGTGGCGCGATCGAAAGAGCGCTTCTTGAAGATATCGGTTCCGGAGATATAACTTCGCAGTTGACGGTTCCCGAAATTCTCCGGGCCCGGGGAACTTTTTTGGCTAAACAAAACATGGTGCTAGCCGGGGTCGAGATCCTGCCGCTCGTTTATGAACTGCGCGGCGGGGCGGAGATTCAGGTGCTGCGTCCGAGTGGCTCGTTCATCTCAACGGGCGAGGTTCTCGCGACAGTCGCTGGCCGCGCAAGGACGTTGCTCGAGTGCGAACGTACGGCCCTCAATTTCCTTCAGCGGTTGAGCGGTGTTGCCACGCTGGCGCGCCGATATGTGGACGCGGTGTCCGGAACGAAAGCGCAGATTCTGGACACCCGGAAGACCACTCCCGGGCTGCGCGAGCTGGAAAAGCGAGCAGCCGCGGCGGGAGGCGCAACGAATCATAGACGCGGCCTCTATGATGCAGTCCTTATCAAGAACAATCACATCACGGCCGCTGGCGGCGTGACCCAAGCCCTCAAGAACGCGAGCAGATTTGCCGGACCAATTGAAATAGAAGTCAGAACACGCGGCGAGCTTGACGAGGCGCTTGCAGCAGGTGCGAAGCACCTTCTCCTGGACAACCTTTCTCCCGCGGACGCGGGCGAGTGGATCCGGTACATCAACCTTCGAGCCGTGGTGGAATTGTCCGGCGGCATTAACCTGAACACCGTGCGAGCCTACGCGGAAGCTGGCCCGGATTTTATCTCCTGTGGTGCCATTACGCACTCGGCCACCGCGGTGGATGTTAGCTTCCGCCTCGAACTAAGCCCCGCCCATGGCGCTTGACGTCGGATTCCTCCGCAGGCACCGCCCATCCACGGCGCTGCACTACTTCGCTGAAGTCGGCTCCACCATGATAGAGGCTTCGCGCATCGCACGTAGCGGCGCGCCTCACGGAACCCTCGTGATCGCGGAGAAACAGACTGAGGGAGTAGGAAGAATGGGCCGCAGCTGGACATCAGAGCCAGAAGTTGGTATCTACTGCTCAGTGATTCTGCGCCTGGAACTTCCACAGGAACAGCTGCCTCTTGTCAGCTTGCTCCTCGGAATAGCTACCGCAAAAGCAATTGAGAGCTCAACTGGAATCGTTTGTGACTTGCGATGGCCTAACGACGTGCTGGTGGGTGAACGCAAGGTGGCCGGAGTTCTGGCTCATCTTGCCGAAAGTTGCATCATCGCGGGTATCGGGATCAACGTAAACAATACCTCTTTCGAGCCTGGTCTGCGCACGCCTGCTACTTCACTCCGGCTTGTCGCTGGGACAGACATCGGACGCGAGTTCGTGTTGCTGAGCCTTCTGGAGTCTATCGATGAGTTGTGCGCGCTGTTGAGAACAGAAGGCCCGCATGCAATTCTGGGGATGTTCGCGACTGCCTCGAGCTACGTCCGGGATCGGCGTGTCCGTCTCGAAGAAGAGGACATCACCGGTATCACGGCTGGCCTGGACGAAAGTGGATTTCTTCTCATTCGTACGGATGATGGCGCGATCAGAAGAATCGCCAGCGGCGGCATTCGTCCGGCTTGAACTGAAAATGGGCGATACGGATATCGAATCAGTCCGGCAGGACTGGCCGGAGAACTACTTTAACTACTTCACTGAGATCGAAGACCATTTTCGTCGGGCGCGTGGAACTGGTCTTTTCCTCCTTTCCCCGCTCGACTGGGCTTTGATTGAGAGTTGGCGCACTTCCGGAGTTCCGCTCCAGGCGGTCCTGAAAGGAATCGACGCCTCCTTCGAGAAATGGAATGCCCGCAAGGTAAAACGCCGGCTCATCAACTCGTTGACTTATTGCGCCCAGGCCGTCGCGGAAGCCGCGCAGAACACAACCCGCAA
>JBJMGJ010000002.1:0-7748 GCA_045807965.1 Bryobacteraceae bacterium
AAGTAAGCGAAGAGATGAAGCTCGTTCCTTACAAGGTCGCTTCCGGCGACAATGGCGACGCACGCGTCGAGAGCCAGGGCAAGAAGTATTCGCCGCCTGAGGTTTCGGCCATGATCCTCGGCAAGCTGAAAGAAGCGGCCGAAGCGTATCTGGGCGAAAAGGTATCCAAAGCCGTTATCACCGTTCCCGCATACTTCAACGACGCGCAACGCCAGGCGACGAAAGACGCCGGACAGATTGCCGGTCTCGAAGTGATGCGTATCATCAACGAGCCCACTGCGGCTGCGTTGGCGTACGGCCTTGATAAGAAGAAGGACGAGACGATCGCGGTTTACGACTTCGGTGGCGGTACGTTCGACATCTCGATTCTCGAGGTAGGCGACGGCGTTGTCGAAGTAAAGTCGACCAATGGTGATACTCACCTTGGCGGCGATAACATCGACCAGCGGATCATCGACTGGTTAATCCAGGAATTCAAGAAAGACCAGGGCGTCGACGTTTCGCGCGACCAGATGGCGCTCCAACGCCTGAAGGAAGCTGCGGAGAAGGCGAAGATCGAGCTCTCGACATTGCTTGAGACTGAAATCAACCTGCCGTTCTTGACGGCTGATGCCTCCGGTCCGAAGCACTTGACCATCAAGCTGACTCGCGCTCGTTTCGAGCAGATGGTGGATGACATCCTGCAGCGCTCGGTTGGACCCTGCAAACAGGCTCTGGCCGATGCCGGTGTGACCCCGCAGCAGATAGACGAAGTTGTTCTGGTGGGCGGATCCACTCGTATCCCGAAGGTGCAGCAGATGGTCCGCGATTTGTTCGGCAAAGAACCGAATAAGTCCGTGAACCCCGACGAAGTCGTTGCAATCGGTGCCGCGGTGCAAGGCGGTGTTCTGGGCGGCGAAGTCAAAGACGTCCTGCTGCTCGACGTGACCCCGCTTTCGCTCGGCATTGAAACGCTTGGCGGCGTGTTCACGAAGCTCATCGAACGCAACACTACGATCCCGACCCGGAAGAGTGAAACATTCTCGACCGCCGCGGATAGTCAGACCTCGGTCGAAATCAAGGTCTTCCAGGGTGAGCGCTCAATGGCGCGGGACAACCGGCTGCTCGGTGTGTTCCAGCTTGTCGGTATCCCACCGGCTCCGCGCGGAATTCCTCAAGTCGAAGTCACCTTTGACATTGACGCGAACGGAATCCTGAACGTGGTCGCGAAGGATCGCGCGACGAACAACGAGCAGAAGATCACCATCACGTCGTCTTCCGGCTTAAGCAAGGAAGAGGTCGAGAAGATGGCGCGCGACGCGGAGACGAACTCGGCGGACGATCGCAAGAAAAAAGAAGAGATCGAGGCCAGAAATCGTGCCGATGCCATGATCTACAACGTCGACAAGATGTTGAAAGAGCATCGCGACAAGATCTCCGAATCGGATGCGAAACAGGTGGAATCCGCGCTTGAGGATGTTCGGAAAGCGATGAGCGAAGGCGGTCTCGAGAAGATCAACTCCGCTACCGACAAGCTGACCCAGGCAAGCCATAAGCTCGCCGAAGCCATGTACAAGACTGAAAGCGCGCCCCAGAACGGCGCAGGGGCGGGACCTGGAGCGGGCTTTGACGGCGCGGGCACGCAAGGGGCCGGCCAGGAGAAGCCGAAAGACAACGTTGTGGACGCGGAGTTCGTAGACGTCGAAGACAAGAAGTAGCAAATACTGCGGCAGATAGCTGCAGCTTGAGGGGACGACGAAGGTCGTCCCCTGACTTATGAAGGATGGCGGCGGGTCAGCTTGGCTGGGTCGCCGTCTTGTTTAAGGGACGGCCGTCGATCCGTCCCGTTTGTATGGGTGTTTATTGTTATGGCTTCTGCAACAAGCAAGAACGATTATTACGAGAGACTCGGGGTTGCCCGGGGCGCCGACAACGAGGAGATTCGCAAGGCGTATCGCAAGCTTGCCAGAAAATATCATCCGGATCTGAACCCCGGTGATAAGGCGGCAGAAGACCGTTTCAAAAAGGTTCAGGAAGCTTACGACATTCTGAGCGACGAGAATAAGCGCAAGGTTTACGATCAGTACGGATTTTACTCGGACAACATCCCGCCGAATGGGGGAGGGTTTCCGGGAGCGGCGGGCGGCGGTGCAGCGGGTGGCCCGAACTTCGGCGGATTTGATTTCAGTGAGTATATTCGTCGGCAGCAGGCAAGCGGCGGCCCCGGTGCTGGGCCCGGTACTGGTGGTGCAACTAGCGAAGATGCCGGTGGGTTCGGCTTCCGCAACATTTTCGATTCTTTCTTCCGCAGTGGCGGTAAACAACCCGCTTCGCAGCCGGAGCGTGGGGCCGATCTTGAGTATGGACTTCACGTAAACTTCTGGCAGGCGATTCGCGGAACGCAAGTCAAGCTCACCATCTCGCGACAGGAGACATGCGACACGTGTCATGGAACCGGTTCGGCCGGAAACCAGGTGGCCGTGTGTCCGGAGTGCGATGGCACCGGAACGGTGACGCAGATGGCGGGCGCCATGAAGTTCAATCTCACCTGTGAACGATGCGGTGGATCGGGCCGGCTCAAAAATGCGTGCCCGACGTGCCGCGGCGAAGGCCGGCTCTCGAAGCCGGATACGGTCGAGGTCCGCATCCCGCCCGGCGTAGGCTCCGGAACACGCTTGCGTGTTGCGGGGAAGGGCAATGCTGGTATCGCGGGGGGCGCCTCGGGCGATCTCTACATTACCGTCAGAGTGGAGGAGCATCCATTCTTCAAGCGGGACGGCGACAACATCGAGATCACATTGCCTTTGACGGTCAGTGAGGCGGGATTAGGCGCAAAGATTGAGGTTCCTACGATCGATGGCCGGGCTCTCTTGAAGATCCCTCAAGGCACCCAGAACGGCCAGAAGTTTCGATTGCGGGAAAAGGGCGTCTTCAATGCTCGCAAGAACAGTCGGGGAGATGAGATCATCGAGGTCAGCATTCAATGCCCCGATGTGCGAAATGAGCGGACGCGCGAGTTGCTGCGGGACTTGGCGCAGGTGCAAACCCAGGATGTACGGGCGGACATCTGGTCCAAGGTGGAACCCGCGGCATAAGGACGAGTGAACGCAATGACTAGAAACAGAGGCAAAGCGGCTTACATGATCTCGGCAGTCGCCGAGCAGTATGAAATTCATCCGCAAACATTACGGCTTTATGAAAGGGAGGGGCTGCTTGCCCCTTCGCGCAGCGAAGGGAATACGCGACTCTACACCGAAGATGATCTGGAGCGGCTTGAGGTGATCCTTCATCTCACTCGCGATCTTGGCGTCAACCTGGCCGGCGTGGAAATCATTCTCAACATGCGCGAAAAGATGGAAGCGATGCAAGCGCAGATGGAAGGCTTCATTGGCACTCTGAACCGGGAGCTTTCGCAGCGCGCTTCGGTATCGAACCCCCGCGCCAACAACAGCAACTCCCTCATGCCGGTCATTCAGATTAATTCCATGGCCGTGCGCTCCGAACGGCGCGTCAGCCCCGACAGCAAAAAGCGCCGCGAGAGATAACTCCCCGGCGACATTTGTGGCGGTGTTGAGGTATTATCACTTCCACTCCACATGCTCAAGAACAAACCTTTGCCTTCCTGGCGAGAGAAGGTCAGGTACCGGGCGCTCCTCGCCGCTCTTGTTTGGTTCTCGGCCGGTGCTCTCCTCTTCTATTTAGGCGCCCGCCTCCCGAAAGACACATGGTACCGCCCGCTGACGCAATCGGTCGGCGGCACGTGTCTTTCCATTGTCCTCGTCACCATCGCCACTTACCTGTTCGGCGACCGTATCGCGCAGGACATTCTTTACCTCTTTCAGAAAGCTCTCAGCACCAAACAATTCCTTGGTCACCTGGACCGGTCGGCGAAGTTCCGAATCACGCACAACCTTCTCAACGACATGATCGGCTGGTGCGCTGATCCGGTATTCGATTTCATCAACGTCGCCAGCACTGAGCCGAAAGAACACCGGAGTCGCTTGCAGCCGCGTCATGAATGGGATTTGACCAACTACATCGCGGATCTGGAGTGCAAATTCACCGGAGATCCGTTGACGCTGCGCCGGGACGACTACTTCCGGGTCGTCTTACACGACGAGTTCCTCACGCCCGCCGAGTCGTTTGGGAAGGATCTTCTGTCAACCTTCTTCTTCGAAGATTCCCAGAAGGGGCAGGATGAACTCCGCCGGGCATTCCTCGAATCGGACCCTCTCGGAAAGATCATTTTCCGTGACGTCCTTTTCTGGAGTGAGCGAGATATCGTGAAGCTCAAAGGGCTTCTGGGTTCGCCAGCCCAAAAAGCTGGATCTCCGAGCGATAGCCCGCTCTTTCATGCCATCAAGGCGAAGCTGAAGGTTCACATCCCCGTCGACCGCGACAATCCCGCAACGACTGCCTGGTCCATCAAGGAAATAAATCCCGATCGCGTGGCAGCCGAACCATTTGACACGGCGACCGGACGGCCCGGCTCCTTCCGCCTCATTTGGTCGAAAGCGCAACTGCCCTCCGACCTTCTGAACCTGCCGAAGAACACTCAGGTCCGCGTTGAGATGTTCATTGAGTTTCCAATACTGAAATCAGTCGGTTTCTATCCGATCATCTTCCAGAGTTTCGCGAAGAATCCGGAAATCATCGTGAGTTTCCGGACGACTGATGCTCTTTCGGTAAAAGATGTTGTTCCGTACCTCGTGGCGGCGGATCCAAAGCAATTCGAGCTCAGTGAATCGGAGGACGGTTCCCGAATCAGGCTCTCCGCCGGAGACGCTTTCCGCGGCACGGGTGCATGGCTATTCCCGGGCAGCGGCGTTGCAATTCGCTGGCGGCTCGCCCCATCCTTAACGGCTGCTGGACTTTGACGCTCCGAAGGGGTTCAGATCCAGAACCGGAAACTCCTTGCATCGTTGGTGATCGAAGTGCCACCACTCCGTGGCAAACGGAACAAAGTGGTGTTGTTGCATGACCTCGGCAAGCACACCACGGTTGTGCAAAACATCTCGCGGTAAATCCTGATAATCGCGATGCGCCTTGTCGCTGAAATCATCGAACCCGGTTGGCATCCGTAACTCTTCGCCGTTCTTACCCACCAAAGTCACGTCCACGGCACAGCCCCGATTGTGGTTCGATCCCGGTTCAGGATTTGCGACAAATCGTTCATCGTGGACGATCGCCCACATGCGCTTTTGAACACTTAGCGGCCGGTACCCATCCCATATTTTTAAACCGAGACCGAGCTTGGTGAACTCGGCTTGGGCGGCCACCAGATCTTCGGCAACAAGGTCGAGCAGGAACAATTGATTCGCAGGATAGAGCGCCACCCCAACGAAGTTGTCCGGTTTCGCGTACCGAGCATCGATCAACAGCGAGGCATCGACCCTGTGCAGGTCCACCAACTTCGATCGGAGTGGACTAGAACTGCTCATAACGCCGATCAGTATCAGTGAGAACGAACTGGTTACTGCCAATTTCATCTGCAGGCAACTTGCACTCATGGTATCGGAACCGTGTCTTGGATCCCAATCGTGCCTTTTCCCGCTCCGTACTTGCTTGTTTGCGCGTGCGGGGTAAAGGGGCGCCAAACAGGCGCGAATATCGCATGCCGTCAGTTCACCATCATTTCTGGCGACTATAGCAGCGCCACGTAACGTAACTGATTCGGACGTTCTCGTTTCCGCAACAAATCTGCCATCCTACGTTTTGTGGAAGTCCCTATCGAAGCCGTCACCTCCGAGGATTCCCCGTCTCAACACTCCCTCGAGCGCCCAACCGCGGCGCGTATGCTCGACATCCTGGAAGCGGCTCTACACGCGGGAAGAACCGAGTGGTTGTTCCTGAGAGAGCTTCGCATTGGCACGGGCCATCGTCATCACGAAATGCAGCGCTTGGATGCGTTCGCGCTCAACTGCCTGCCGCACTTGGGTATGAAAAGGGTGTGTTATGAGGTAAAGATCTCCCGGGCAGATTTCGTTGGAGAGGTTCGCAGACCGCTTAAACGTAGGATCGGGATGCGGTTCTCGAATGAGTTCTACTTCGTGGCTCCCGCCGGGATGCTCGCCCATGACGAAGTGCCGAACGATTGCGGGCTCATCGAGATCGGTCAGGCAATCACGGAGGAATCGAAGCGGCTGGTCCGGCGTCACGATGGTTTCTTTTCACTCGATGGCGAGACAGGCAATTTCTGCGCTGTCGCAGTTCCGGCGCCGTGGCGAGACACGCCCGGCCCCACTTGGCAGTTCGTGGCGGCCATGCTTCGGAATCAGCAGCACGCGTTGCACGAAAAGCCGCCACCACCGCCGAAGCAGAGCAAGTTGGAATTTAGCTGAGAACGGGTAATTTAGAGCAGCGGGAAACGCGGGCTGTCAAACACGAGAAACGCAAACAGCACCGGCATATAAACAACGGAAGCAAGGAGAAGCCGCCGCGCGCCCTGGTGCGTTCGCTCGCGCCAAATCTGAACACCGAAGTACAGGAACGCGAGCCCGAGAAGAAGTGCCGCTACAAAATAAACTTTTCCCGCCATGTGAACGAACGTGGGAGCCAGAGTCACCGGGATCAACAGAATCAGTGTCAGGATGACTTGCCGGGCCAGGGCTTCCCCTTTCGGTTCGACCACAGCCAGCATCTTGATATCACCCCGCCCGTAATCTTCCCGGTACATCCACGCGATCGCATGGAAATGCGGGAACTGCCAAAGGAACAGTATGCCGAACAGGATCCACGCTTCGAGTGCGAGATGACCACGCGCCGCCGCAAAGCCGATGAGCGGAGGCATTGCGCCCGGAATGGCGCCAACTGTTGTGCACAGCGGCCCTTTGCGCTTCAGCGGCGTATAGATAAAGAGATACCCAAAGGAGGTCAGGCAACTCAGGAGCGCGGCTTCGCGATTGGCGAACAACCAGAGTTCAAGTGCGCCTGCGAGCGATGTCGCTACACCGAAGTACAAGGCATGGGCGGCCGGAATAGTTCCAGCCGGGATGGGCCGGTTTCGGGTGCGCTTCATTCGTGAGTCGACGTCGCGCTCGTACCACTGGTTCAGGGTCGCAGACCCCGCCGCCATGAGCGCTGTACCCAGGAGCGTGTGAAACAGAGTAACAAGGTCGAAACCGCCGAGGGCGCCGAAGCAGAAACCAACCGCGGTGGAGATGACAATAAGGAGCGCGATCCGAGGCTTTGTGAGCTGCAAATACTCACGGAAGAGGCAGGTAGTCGATGCAATATTACTGGCCGGCGCGGTCCAATGGGCCGCCGTCCGCTGTTCTTCAGGAAGCGACTGTTGCACAGACACCCATCTCGTTCCAATGGTACACCGAGGGCCCTTTCGGGCTCTCGGGCGGAGCTGCTACCCGGAGTCCGGCTGGACACCGGCGAGCGGCCTCGTCACGGCGACTTTGTTGAAGCTCGCGATGAGCGGCTGCCACGATCTTATTAATCAAGCCGTACATCGGTGCTGTTCCTTTTCCGTTCAAGTCTCGCACTCCTCGAAATATGCGATCGCAGGATTTCCTAAGAGAACTTCCGCGTGAGCTTTTCTGTGCACTGATAACGTCGCACAAGTGAAAGGCGCCGATATGGCACAAGGGTCAGAACAAGGCACTGGCAAACACCCGCACAAAAGCACAGAGGAGCCATTCCCTCATCACGAAGGGCAGTCAGGAAAATCGAGCGGATCACGTTCCGGAGAGTCAGGCGCTAAGAGCAACGCGCAATCTTCTTCCGACTCTTCCGATCTGAAGCAACGTGAATACACCGAT
>JBJMGJ010000003.1:0-14503 GCA_045807965.1 Bryobacteraceae bacterium
AAACCAGGTGGCGTCCGAGATTGGTGGAGTCGAGGATCAGAATGACAGCGTCGGGCTTCGGGAAATCCCCGCGCTCGCCTTTCAGAACGTCGTGGGTAACCTGTTCATCCTCGGCGCGCGGATGCAGGCTATACACGCCGGGCAGATCCACCAGGAACACTTCGCTCTGGCCCTTTAACTTGGCTTTCCCTGTGCGATGCTCCACCGTTACGCCCGGGAAGTTGGCCACTTTCTGGTTCAAGCCGGTCAGACGGTTGAAAAGGGTAGACTTGCCTGAATTCGGGGGACCGACGATCGCAACGATGATGTCCCGATCGTGAGCCGGGCGGGGCGGAAGGATAGAAGGATTGGGGAGGAGACCAGCACGGCGTTCATCCCCGTGGCAATTGTTCACGAAAGCACCACGAAGTCGGCTTCGGGATCACGGCGCAGATAAAGATGACAGGCGGTATCGTCCCGGAGAGCCACTTCGGAACCATCCACGCGGAAGACCCGAGGTCCGCCACCCGGCGCCCTGCGCCCCGGTACGACCTCGTTCCCAGGCAGGAATCCAAGTTCCATCAGCCGGCGGGCCACGTCGTCCGGTAAATCCAAACGGTCGATGATGCACCGCTGACCGGTCGGTAATTCGGCGAGTGTTCGAGGGGACCCAGCAGCGAGCCTGGACCTTTTCTTTTTCCAGCCCATGATGGCGATATACGACCAGTTTAGTACGAGATGCGCCAAACCGGCACTGAAATATCCAGCAAACGGCGATAAATGCTTCTAAACCGCAGGTTTACAAAGCTGATTACAAACGGGAGGATCGATGCTATGATCAGCCTGTGCTGCGGGACCGCTCGCAACATTCCAACACTCTACCCGAGCGCGAGACAGGAGGCTCCTACTCTCGCGAAGACGCCTTACGGCTGTTGAAGATCGATAATCGGCAGCTCCGGAGCTGGGAGCGTCAACAACTCGTCCCGGAACTTGTCCACTACCGGTTCTCGGATCTGCTCCTCCTGAAAAGGATTGCCAAGTTACGGGCGGAAAAGGCTCCTCCCAAGTTGATCAAGCAGGCCCAGCATGCCCTCGTTCGTTGGCTGAAGGAGATCCCACAAGAACACGAGGACGTCCAGGTCTACAAGGAAGGCCGGCGGGTCAGGGTGCAAATTGGAAAACAGCGGCTGGAACCCGTATCGGGACAGCTGGTCTTCGACTTTGCCGAAGAAGAAATCAGCAAGCTGCTACAGCTGCCGCCCCAGACGCGCAAAAACAGCACGGAGATCACAGATAAACTTCGGAAGAAGATTGAAGCTGATTATTGGTTTGAGCGAGGGTTGGAGCTTGAACAAACAGGGGCTCCTCACGACCAGGTGATCGAGGCTTACCAGAAGGCAGCCGAGTTAGATCCGCGTTCAGCGGCGGCGGTCGTCAACCTGGGCACGGTTTTCTTCCATGGGCATGCCTGGGCCGATGCGGAAAAACAATACAAGACGGCTCTCGAGATCGACCCGGAGTATGCCCTGGCGCACTTCAACCTCGGAAATCTGTTCGACGAACAGGATGACGCCGCCAATGCCCTCCATCATTACCTCGAAGCTCTGCGGATCCATCCCAAATACGCTGACGTGCATTACAATCTGGCGCTGCTGTATCAAGGCTCGCGGGACACGTTAAACGCCACGCGCCACTGGCGAGCCTATCTGAAATTGGATGGATCGAGTGAGTGGGCTCAAATCGCAAGGAGAGAGTTGCGCAATCTGGAAAACGCAATGGTAGTGGAAGGAAAGCGCCCGAGGCTTGTTGTGTTGCCGTCCCGGGAAAAAGTCTGAGATGGCAGCTTGTCTCCCCGTTGCGGCCGTGGTCCTCGCGGCAGGCGCAGCAACCCGGATGGGCACACTGAAGCAATTGCTCTCCTATCGAGGACGAACGCTGATCCAGCATGCTATCGACCAGGCGCTCCAAGCACAATTTGATCCGGTTGTGGTTGTGGTGGGAGCTGAATCCGCCGCGGTGCGGTCGGCCGTAGCAAGTCAAAAGACCGCCATCGTGGAGAACTCTTACTGGCAGCGCGGAATGGGGTCTTCCATCTCTGCCGGTGTTCGCTGGCTGCAAAACGAGAGGACGGAATCTGCCGCCGTCGCCATTCTACTGGGCGACCAGCCGCTTGTAACGGCCTCCCATTTGAGAGAAATGAGGACCCGGCTCCACCAGGTGGCCGCAGATGCGATAGCAGCCGAATACAGCGGAACGTTAGGCGTGCCGGCGTTCTTCAAACGGAACCTGTTTACCGCGCTTTCCGAACTGCCGGCGGGCGCCGGCGCGCGACAGCTACTGCGCCAGCCCGGGCTGAAGGTTGAACCTTTTCCCCTGCCGGAGGCCGCCTCCGATATCGACACTCCCACGGATTACAAAAGCCTGGAATTCTAAGCCCCGATGCTACGATGAGGGCGGTGTTTCGGCCCGCGCGCTCCTACCTGATTGTTCTGGCCTGCGCGATCGCCGGACTTCTGGTCGCCGCTGAAACGTATTCGCAGCGTTTGCCGGATGCCTCTTGGATTCTCCGCTGGGCGTTTCCCGCTTTTGCTCTGGAGCTTGCGTTTTTTCTGGCCGCTACGCTCGAATCCACTCGGATTCGCTTTGGCCGATGGGGTACGCCTGCCCTTCAGGCTACCGCGTTATGGATCTCGGGCTTGCTTCCTTACCTCCTGTTCAGCACGCTCTCCGGCACGTTCCACATTTTGAAATTCGCCATCCTGTCGTTTCTCGTGGGTCTTTTGGCGTTCTGGAACGTCGTTTTTCCCCGTAGCATCGTCTCCGATCTGGGCTTTCTGGCATTGGCGGCTGCGCCGATGATTGCTCGAATCTTCCCGCGATTGTACGAATCTCCCGATCCGCGACTCAGAATCGACTTTTTGGGACACGCCATGTGGTTTCGCGTCGGCATCGTTGCACTCCTCGTGCTGCGGCGGTGGGATGCCGGACCTTTTAGCTTGTGGCCGAGACTTCGGGAGTGGAGAATCGGCGCAATTTGCTACTTGCTCGCTGTCGGACCTATTTCGGGAATTGCGCTACTTCTTCACGCCGTTCAGTTTTCACCTCTCCAGGCGGATCCGTCCGTATGGTTACTCACCGGAACAGGTACCTTTTTCGGGATTCTCTGGGGCGTGGCTCTGGGCGAAGATTTATTCTTCCAGGGGGTGGTCACGCGAGCGCTCGTCGGAACCTGGAACTCGTGGGTGGTCGCGGTCGGGACCTCAGCTATCCTTTTCGGAGCGGTGCATCTCTGGGTGCACGGATTTCCAAACTGGCGGTGGGCAAGCGTCGTTGCTCTATTAGGAGTAGCGTGCGGGATTGCCTATGCAAAGTCAGGCAGCGTTCGAGCACCTATGGTGACTCACGCGTTTGTAGTAGCGACTTGGCGACTCTTGTTTCGCTAACGGGTTCGATGGAAATGAAGGATAGGGTTGCGAGCTCTGAAAGACCGGACCCTTTCGGGCGCCAGGGAGGAGTATTGCTTCAGGGGTCTTTCTATGAGGTTAGTCTCGCTTTGGTGGGAGTTGCCTCCCTGGCTTGATTCCAATATTAGAATATGAATTTCTGGAATGCAAGCTTTTCTTATACAAATTTTCAAAGAAAGTTGGTCTCGGAAGCGGAAGCGCTCTATCCGTAGCAGCTCCGAGCGCAAGAATGACTAACATTACCCTTTTAGGATCAACAGGATCGATAGGAACAAGCACACTGGACGTTGTTCGTCAGCGTCCGAACGAGTTTTCCATTTTTTCGTTAGTAGCCGGCCGGAACATCGACCTTCTTTGCTCCCAGATTCTGGAATTCCGTCCCAAACTCGTCGTTGTTGCTGATACTGAAAGCATCGACAGCCTAGCTAAACTGCTCCTCGATAGTAATTTGCCCAAATCTGCGTGGCCGGAATTACTGTTTGGGGCTGCGGGCCGAGTCCGGGCAGCCGCAGCTCCCGAAGTCCATTTTGTAATGTCGGCCATAGTCGGTGTGGCAGGTCTGCAGGCGACTTACGAGGCGATCCGGGCAGGCAAGAGAATTGGACTAGCAAATAAAGAGGTCCTGGTTGCAAGCGGACGTTTGGTGATGGCCGCCGCCAAAGCGAGGGGCGTCGATCTGCTGCCGGTCGACAGCGAACACAACGGAGCTCATCAATGTTTCAGGGGAGGAAAACGAGAGGAAGTGACGCGGCTGCTCCTGACGGCTTCGGGCGGTCCGTTTCGCGATATGCCGGCGGACCGGTTATGGAGCGTTACTCCGGAGCAGGCCCTGAATCATCCGACCTGGAAGATGGGACAGAGGATCACGATCGACTCCGCCACAATGATGAACAAGGGATTCGAGGTCATCGAGGCATGCTGGCTGTTTGACTTGTCTCCGGAGCAAGTTGAGGTCGTGGTGCATCCACAATCATCCATTCACGCGATGGTGGAATACAGCGATGGAAGTGTTATCGCCCAGGCATCGGCCACGGACATGAGGATGCCTATCCAGTACGCGCTCACCTACCCCCGGCGCGAGTCCGCTCCGGTACCAAGACTTGACTGGACTACCCCGCGAACCTGGAACTTCTTTCCTCCGGACTTAGCGAAGTTCCCGCTCCTAGAGCTGTCCTACGCTGCGCTCGAAAGGGGCGGGTCAGCCACTTGTACACTGAACGCGGCTGACGAAATAGCCGTAGGAGCTTTCCTGGAAGGCAAGATACCGTTTCCGGCGATTGCGCAAACTATCGAAGAGACTCTCTCACGACAAAGTGTGCGCGAACCGGAGACAATAGAGGAAGTGATCGAGATCGACGAAGCCTCGCGAGAAACTGCCAGGCGGGTTCTCGGGGGCGTTCGGTGGACGGGGTCCGCGGTTCGGGGATGATTGGAACTGATTTCTACCAGTGTTGAACCGAACAGGGACCGATCGCGTCGAATAAGTATGCTGGCAGACGTAGCGGCCGGGAAGGTATAGGGTACAAACAACGTGGGTTTCTTAGGGCCGTTCTTCTGGGTAGTGATCCTTCTCGGGGTCATGATCCTGGTACATGAACTCGGACATTTCTGGGCCGCTCTTTCGGTGGGCGTACGGGTCGAGACATTCAGCATTGGTTTCGGACCGAGACTCTTCGGCTTCCGTCGCGGCGATACCGATTTTCGAATCTCCGCAATTCCGTTCGGCGGTTATGTGCGCATGTTTGGGGAGCAGCCGGGCGAGGAAACGGCGGCGGACCCGAGATCATTTCAGAGTAAGGCCCGGTGGCAGCGGGCAATCGTTATTGTTGCCGGACCTCTGATGAACGTACTCCTGGCCGTCGCGTTGGTCACGGGACTCTACATGTATGGCTTTCCCAAGGAGTCACCGTCGGGTGAGGCAGTCGTCAGCAGCGTGGCAGCCGGTTCGCCGGCGGAAGCTGCCGGCCTTCGGTCGGGTGACCGGATTGTTCAGATCGGCGATAAACGGAACCCCAGCTGGCAGGATGTGCTGACGGAAGAGGCACTGAACGCGAACCACTCGGTTCCTGTGAAGGTCCGCCGAGGCGGACAGGAGCTTTCCTTTGACGTAACGCCGCGTATGGATTCCAAAGAAGGAATCGGAACCGCGGGATGGCGCGGGGATGTTCAGGTTGCGGAGGTCTCGAAAGGTTCGCCGGCCAGCGCCGCAGGACTCAAGGCGGGGGACCTCTTCATCGACGTGAACGGCCAGCCGGTCGAGTCGGTGTACACGGTCCAACAGGCGATTTCCCATTCGAATGGCAAGCCGGTTGAGCTGACGTTGATGCGCAACAATCAGGTTCAGAAGCTCAGCGTTAAGCCCGAGGCGAGTAGTAGTACCCGGTTGCCATGGCGCATCGGCATTGCGTTCCGCATGCCCATACAGATGGTCAAACTGCCCTTTGGGCCCGCAGTCGCGGAATCACTGCGCTTCAATCGTCAGAACGCGACCATGATCTTCCAGGTGCTGCGCAGCATCGTTGCACGCCGGGTTTCGCCTAAAACCCTCTCCGGACCGATTGGCATTGCTCAACTATCAAGCGAAGCGGCACAGGAAGGCCCATCCAGCTTTCTCGGTTTGATGGCCATAGTCAGCCTGAACCTGGCGATCTTCAACCTTTTACCCATCCCTATCCTCGATGGCGGCACGCTTCTGCTCCTCGCAATCGAGATGCTGCTACAGCGGGAGATGAGTATCCAGGTAAAGGAAACAGTGTTCAAGCTGGGTTTCGTGTTCCTCATGATGGTTGTGGTCTTTGTCATATATAACGACATCAGCCGGATTCTGACCCGAAGCTAGAACCCTCGAACCCTCTCCGCACGTGCAGATTTCTTGAAACTATTCCCCGCACCTGAGCAGGCAATAGTAAAATGCTAGGAACTACATCCATAACGTGGCTTGGGGTAAGCCGCGCAGCCTTGCCGTCCGACGCCTTCGCATGTTTGAGGAATCTCAATCCGTTCCGTCCGCGCCGGCCACGACATTGCCGACAAACGCCGTCCGATGGACCCGCGTTAAGGCCATGTTTGAGCTGGCGATCACTCTCGAATCGTCGGAATGGCCTTCATTCCTGGATCTGCAGTGCGGCTCGGATGAAGAACTGCGCCGGGAAGTGGAATCGCTCCTTCTCGCTCACGAACATAGCTCGAATTTTCTAGAAGAGCCGGTCATGTCCGCGGGGGCGCTGGCCGATTTCACCGAGCCGCCGCCCAAAACTTCCGATTCGATTGGCGTGGGCAGCAGAATCGGGGCGTACCAACTCGAGCGCGAGGTGGGCCATGGTGGAATGGGCACCGTCTATCTCGCGAACCGGGCCGACGAGGAATTCAGAAAGCGGGTTGCCATCAAGGTAATCCGCGTCGAGAAGCTCAGTGATTTTGCCATTCGCCGCTTCAGGCAGGAACGGCAGATCTTGGCCCGGCTGGAACACGCGAATGTCGCGCGGCTGATAGACGGCGGAACCACCGAGTCGGGCATGCCTTATCTGGTGATGGAATTCGTCGAAGGCGAAATCCTGACGAAATACTGTGACCTGCACGGTCTGGCGGTCACAGAGCGGTGCGAGCTTTTTCTAAAAATATGTTCGGCGGTCCAATATGCGCACGAACGGAATATCATCCACCGCGATCTGAAGCCGGCGAACGTCCTGGTCGGTAGAACCGGGAATCCCAAGCTGCTGGATTTCGGTGTGGCGAAAATGCTCGAGCCGGAGAATCCGGCCTTCAGCAAGGAAGCGACCCTGGCAGGCATCCGTATGCTGACGCCCGCCTATGCGAGCCCCGAGCAGCTTCGCGGGGAGCCAGTGACGGCGCAGAGCGACATCTATTCTCTCGGCGTCATTCTCTACGAACTTTTATGCGGCGAGAGGCCCAGCCTCAAAACGGTTCAGCAAAGCTCGTCGCAAGCCGGTGGCAAAGACGAGCACATTTCACCCAACCTCCGGGCCATCATATTCAACGCCATCCGGCTTGATCCAGCCGAGCGTTACGAATCCGTGGCCGCGATGGCCGAGGACATTCAACGACACCTGAAAGGGTTCCCTACCAGCGCGGGACTTCCGCCATCCGACGAACAAGAGATCGAACAGATCTCGATTGGCGTTCTGCCTTTTCGGGAATTGGGCCAGGACAAGAAGGCAGATCCGTTCCTGCGGTCAGCTATCACCGATGCTCTCATCACGAGGTTGAGCAAAGTTGAGCGCTTGTCTGTGCGTCCGACCAGTGCCGTTTTGCGATACGCCGAGAGTAGCGATCCAGTACAGGCAGCGCGCGAACTTCGGGTCCGTTATCTTCTCGAAGGCACGTTTCACACGGTTGGTGATCACGTTCGGCTCAATGTGCAGCTGGTTTCGTCCGACACGGGTAGGTCCGTGTGGGCTGCTCATTTCGATGAAGAGAGCACGGACCTTCTGCGACTGGAGGATTCGATCTCCGAACAGATTGCGTTCGCTCTGATTCCTCACCTGACAGGCGAAGAACGCCAGAAGCTGAGCCGTGCGGGAACGGCAAACAGCAAGGCGCACGAGGCGTATTTACGCGGCCGTTATCACTGGAGCCGGAGCGCCGGCGAGCCGGACCAACTCGCGAAGGCGCTGGCCTTCTTCACGGAGGCCATTGCTCAGGATGCTTCATACGCTCGGGCGCATTCGGGAGTGGCGGATTACTACGTTCGTCTGGGCCTGTGGGGAGGCGTGCCTCCGGCCGAAAGCTTTGCCGCCGCCTTGGTTTCGGCACGCCGCGCCGTCGCTCTTGACCCTGCGCTCGGCGACGCTCACGCCTCGCTCGGTTTCTGTCTCTGGACGAATAATCGCGACTATGATGGCGCGGAGCGGGAACTCAACATCGCCATCGCGCACGGCCCTGACTCCGCGAACGCTTACCACTGGTTTGGGCTGCTAAACGGGGCGCGGGGACGGCCGGAGCTCGCATTAGCCAATCTCGACCGGGCTCATAAGATCGATCCGAACTCTCCTGTCATTACGGCCTCTCACGGATTCGTTTATTTAATCGCCAGACATTATCAGGAGGCGCTCGAAGTTTTGCAGGCGGCGGCCCGGGAGAGAAGAGATTCTGCGTTTCTGCAGGAGCTCCAGGCCTGGTGCTATCTGCAAATGGAAGACGCGTCGCACGCACGAGAATGCGCAATCAAAGCGGCGACTCTCAGTGCCCGGAGTCCGGCATCGCTTGCGGTGCTGGCCAAGGCGGAAGCTGTGGCAGGTAATCGTGCCGGTTGCCAGGAAATCCTCACCGAAATGAAGGGGCTGAGGGAAAAGCGCTATGTCTCCGGCTATGAGTTTGCTTCCGTGTATCTCGCCCTCGGGGACAAGCAATCAGCCCTGACCAGCCTTGAAGAGGCATTTGAAGCTCGCGACTGGTGGGTGAACTGGATCGGCGTTCATCCGGCATGGGACAGCCTGCGGGGGGACCCGCGATTCGCCGCTCTCCTGGCTCATACACAACCAGAACCGGCCGATAAAACGGAGACAGCACCCATCGCCACGACACTGCGGGATTCGAAGGCCGCGAGCATGATCGTGCTGGCGGTTGTTGCCGTTCTCGTGCTTGGGGCTTTGGTGCTGACGTACTTCCAATCGCGGAAAGCCACCGAGCCGTTTGCCGATCCCGAGTTTTCCCGGATCACCGGCGACGGAACGACGGGGCTGGCCGCCATTTCTCCGAACGGCGAGTACATCGTCTATACGACCTCGAAGAAAGGCTGGACGCAATTCTGGAGGCGCAAAGTCGGCACGAGCGGATCGACGTCTCTGACCTCGCCCATCCAGGGCGATGTAGTCAGCCTGGAGTTTACGGATAACGGAAATCGGGTTGCATTTGCTATCCATCCGGCTCTGCAGACCTTCCACCGAAACGTGTTTACCGTTCCCGTCGAAGGCGGGACACCGGTTCAGATTTTAGGTGAAGTTCCCGGGCCGGTTGGAATCTCGCGGGACGGTACAAAGGCGGCGATTGTTCGTGCCAACCGCTCCTTGAACCGGGATGAGCTCTGGATTGCGGACCTCAAAAACGGAGGCGAGCGTCTCATCACTTCACGACCCTATCCCACACACCTGCTTTCGCAGGCTTCGCCGGCCTGGTCTCGGGACGGCAAGCTGGTGGCGTTCCCTGTGGAGACCAAAGACAACGTCGGGTTCTACATCTATCTCCAGACAATCGAGCTGGAAACGGGTCAGGAACACCGTGTGCAATCTCCGCGCTGGCAATGGGTAGAAGACCTTGAGTGGTTCACCGGCGAATCCGGGCTAGCCATTGTGGCAAGGCCACAAGGCTCTTCATTCAAACAGATCTGGTACGTCAGTTATCCCGAAGGCGCCAGCCGCCGGCTGGGGAATGACATTGACAGTTACAACAGCGCCAGTGTGTCGGACGATGGGAACACGCTCGCAGCCATCCAGCTTCAGACGATGACGAACATCTACGTAGCTTCGGCCAACGAGCCAGGTCGCTCGGTCGAGGTTACTCCCGGGACGGGTCGTTACTTCGACCTCTCGTGGACCAACGATGGCAGGATTCTGTACGCCACCGACTCAACGGGAGAAGCAGAGCTCTGGACCATCAAAGATGACGGTAGCGAACAGCGGCAGATCACGGCCGGAGGAGGGCTGAAGTGGGCGCCCGCGTCGTCTCCGGATGGCCGATACATCGCGTATCATTCCAACGTTTCAGGCAGCTGGAACATCTGGCGGGCGGATTCGGATGGCAGCAATCCAGTACAAATTACGCAAGGACCGCGCGACAGCAACTGGCCCCACTTTAAGCCCGATTCCAAGTTCATTGTGTTTCATCAAACCGACTCCGGCGGCCGAGTCAATCTATGGAAAGTGCCGGTCACAGGAGGCACCCCGATCCAGCTGACTACCTCGCTCAGCACACATCCGAGCGTTTCCCCAAAAGACGGAAAGATCGTCGCCTGGTATAGCGAAACGTTGGATCATCCGCAATGGAAGCTGGCGGTGTTTGCGCCGGAAGGCGGAGCGCCTCTGAAGGTGTTCACGCCCAATGTTGCCATCAGCCCCGATTCGCAATTGGGATGGAGTCCGGCAGGTGACGCCATCACCTGCCTGGGCCAGGAGAACGGTGTTTGGAACGTCTGGAACCAGCCGCTCGACGGGCACCCGGCCAAGCAACTGACTACGTTCGTGTCGGGCCAGATCTACTCATTCGATTGGTCGAAGGACGGACGGCTTGCGTTCTCCCACGGCGTTACCACAACGGACGTGGTTATCGTTAGAGACAAGCGGCGCAAATCATAGGCGACGGATCTTCAGATAATGAACACCTCACCTCAAGACGTCACGGGCTTGCTCATACGGTGGCGCAGTGGCGACCGGGAAGCGCTCGACGCGCTCACGCCGCTGGTCTACGACGAGTTACGCCGATTGGCAAGATCTTATCTCCGGCGAGAACGGCCGGATCACACCCTCGACGGCACAGCGCTCGTTCACGAGGCGTACATGCGCCTGGTGGATCAACGCAACGTGGAATGGCGCAACCGCAATCATTTTTTTGCCCTTGCCGCTGAATTGATACGACGCATCCTGGTGGACCATGCGCGCGCCCGGATCGCTGCCAAGCGCGGAGGAGCGAACGTGAAGCTCTCCTTGGATGAAGCGCTTGCACCCGCCGATGAGAAGGACTTGAACATTCTCGCTTTAGACGATGCACTGGTCGCACTCGCGAAAGCCGACCCGCAGCAGAGCCGGATTGTGGAGCTCCGCTACTTCGCGGGCCTGACGATTGAAGAGACCGCTGACGTGATGGAAATCTCGCCGGCGACAGTGAAGCGCGATTGGACCACTGCGAAGGCATTTCTCAAGCGAGAGATGCTGCGCAAAGAACGGCAGTAAAGACCGGCCCCTCTACAGCACTCGCAAAAGTTTTTGCTCTTCTGAGCCGAAAGGCCTTCGGCCCTGCGCGTACCTAAACAGCACGGATTGACAGGCCGCACGTTGGCAGGAGCAAACGATGAAGGCAGCGATTACATTCCTCATTTCCGCAGGTTTTGCGGCCGCTCAAATGACAATCCCCGATGGCACAAAGCTGAGGGTTCGGCTCGACAAACGATTTCGTCGGCAACCGCCGAGCAGGGTCAGGCAGTGGAACTCAGCATCACCGACGCAGTTAAAATCAACGACCAGATTGTCATTCCCGATGGCTCGCGAGTGACGGGCACGGTGACCATGGCCCAGGAGAAGCGGCACATGGGCCGGGCCGGCAAGCTGGACTTTTCCATAGATCGCGTGCGTGCAATTGACGGTGAGTGGATTCCCATCCGCTACACGCTGAATAAAGCTTCCCGCGGAAGTCACGCGGTCAGCATGGGCGTCCTCACCGCGGGAGCCGCGGTTTTGTTCTGGCCGGCCGCTCCCCCGATTCTGCTGATTAAAGGCAAGGACGTGACCATCAATAAGGGAGTCGTGTTCGATGCATTCACGGACGCGGATCACGTCCTGAAAGGCACCGGCGGCACCACGGTCGCCGGTTCGGCGGGTAAACCGTCCCCATTCGCGAATGGGAATAGTGTTGCCTCTGTGGCGATCACGTCGAATGTGCCCGGCGCCGATATCGAAATAGATGGGGCTTTCATCGGGAGTACGCCGACTACCGCTTCGCTCGCGACAGGCACTCATCAAATCGCTGTTCGGAACGGCAATGCGCTGTGGCAGCGAAACCTGCAGGTCAGCGCGGGAAGCACTGTCACCCTGAACGCGCAATTAGAAGGCGCGCAGATGGTGAGTACGCGGAAACCCAGGTAATCCTCCTGCTTTTCGCTCCGTCAGGCTCGGACCGTTACCGCGGTCCGAGCCTCTTGTCTTTGAGAACTGATCGGGCATAGTATGTAGGATCTTGTCCGGACCACTCCCATCGCTATGCCGAAAAAACCATCCTCAGGCGTAAGGTTCTTCATCTTCGTGTTCGGAGGATTCGTCCTCGGCGTCATTCTCCTGCGCCTCCTGGGTTGGTCGTGGCCCGCCATGACCCGGCCCTATGCCGCATCCGCGGCCCCAAAGATTGCGACTGCCACATCGGACAAGATTGCGGTGAAGATGTGGACGGGTTCAGGGCGTGTGTACAGCACCTGTCGAGACGAGCAGTGCGTCCGCGTTGATTTTGAATTTCGCAATACCTCGGAGCAATCGATCGAGAACCTACACTTCGTAGACTTCAAAGCGCCCGGGTTTGAGGAGACTGGCAAATGCTGGCCGAACGAGCAACACTATCCATCTTGCGTTGAGAATTCGACGGCAGCTTCGAAGTTCCCCTCGACCCTGGAACCGGGCAGTTCAGTTCACGTTTGGGGGCAGCTTAGGCCGTCGGTAGCGACCGGGCGGTTCGGCGTACTCGCCGTTTACGGATGGTCTCAGAAACCGAAAAGCGGGACAACGATGACGAGCCATTCCGGATCGATTTCCTTGCAGCCGATCGAGATTACCAGTCCCCTCCACGAGGCTGTCGGTACCGCGGAGCGTCTCATGCAAGGGCTGCTCCTGCCCATTCTGCTCGCATTCCTCGCCTATTACTTCCAGCGATCGGAAAAGAACCGGGAGATCCGAAGGGCGGCGCTGGAGAAAAAGCAGGAATTTCGACGAGCGAGGCTCGAACGCAAAAGAACTCAGCTGCACGATGCTCTCGAAACCGAGCGAACCAGGCGACACGAAGTCTGGAAAGAACAGCTCGAGCGTATGTTCGCGTATACGCAAGAACATTACTCGCACATCTCCCGGAGCATGCTTGTTTTCATCCAAAGCCCACGGGACGATGATTACCGAGATAAGGTCTTTTATCAATTCCTGATGCTCTGGTTACAAGTTAGAGCATTGCGAGAGCGCAGGGGAGGATGGTTCTTCAGCACAAAAACCGGGGAAGACGCATTCGCATCCGGCTGGTCGATTCTGGTTAGCCATTTGAAAGCTCACCTGAACTATCCGGGCCTTGAGCTCGCGGTCGAGCTCGTCAAGCAGCCCGAGAGTCTGATCCGGTTCAGAAAGCGCTTTGACAAAATTCTTCATGAGGAGGGAGATGAAAGTGCGCGAATCCAGTTGATGGCGATTCAGGAGAACTTCCTCCACTGGGTCGACGACTCGGATAACTCATTTAAGGGCATCTTGGCCCTGCTCGAGATCCTGAGGTACATCCTCCGCTTCGAGTGGGACCGGCCATTTTTTGGCTATTGGTACGGCGAGAGTCCGTCCTTCCCATTTGAAGAATGTGCGGCGGCCTTCTCCAGGCTTCCGGCCGAACGTCCGGAGCTGGTGGAGCGATTCCGAATCGACTTAGAGAAGTACACGGAGGGTGTTGAGCGTTTTCTGGCATCCAAAACCGTGGGGGACAGCGGTTCGGGGGCAGAATCCCAGGTGGCGATAACGGCATCTAAAGTACTGGCGGGATAGCCTCAGAAACTGAGGTGTCGACTCGGAGATCTCCTACCGGGTTGGTTCTCCAGTAGATGAATGCTTCACGCAAAATCCTGATATAGTACAGGAGAAGGTAGGTCAATTATGCTTTTGGACACCGAAATTATCGACTAGCTCCATCTTGCCGGTTTCCGGCAAGATTTTTGCTGAAGCAAGTCCCTTCCTCCATTTTCCTTCCTCTTCCCCTCTTTCTTTCATTTCAAAGCGATGCGGTGATCTGCTTCTTTCGGTGGTCCTCGCGTATACGGATAGCTGCGGCCACAAGGACAGCGAGTTGCAGCAGTAGTTTCGGCCAAGAAAAAGAGAATCACGATGGCGATCTATCTCCCTCCCTCATCCGAACGGGCGCTGGCTTCCATGACGGCTTCAGGTTTTGCCGATGAAACCGACGCACAGAATACACCGGAGGCAAACCCGACGATTCGGTCCTCACAGATAGGCACAGCCATCCCCGCCAATCCGGCGGCCATGCCGCAAACGACGCCCGCTTTAGCTGGTTCCGAGCACAAACGAGCATTGCCCAAAACGGCACCCTGAACAAGCGGCAGCGGTGTCTCACGCCGCGGAACGAGCGAATCGGGTTCAGCG
>JBJMGJ010000004.1:0-8622 GCA_045807965.1 Bryobacteraceae bacterium
CATCGCCGCCGATAAGAACGATACCTACCGCGGCTTCAATCCTTCTTCGAACCTGACGACCGTGGTCGGCCAGGTTGGACAACAGCACTTCGATCTCGCGGTAGTAAACGGCGACTTAGCTCGATTGACGGGCGAACCGGCGGATTACGTGCAATTCGCCTCACTGATGAAGCCGGTTTTCGAGGCGGCCCCAACCCTGTTCACCATGGGAAATCACGACGGGCGCGAGCACGCCCAAAACGCTTTAACCCGACAGAGCGGGACACTTCAGCCGATCCAGAAGAAATGGGTCACCACGATCGACTCCGGTCCTGTCAGTCTGGTGTTCCTTGATTCGCTGCTGGCGACCAACGTCACGCCCGGCCAACTTGGAAGAGCGCAGCGCACCTGGCTTGCGAACTACCTGGACGCGAACGTCGGCAAGAACCTGGTCGTCTTCGTCCACCACCAGCCAGATCCCCAGGACGACGGCGCGCTGGTGGACGCCGAGGCCCTGTTGGCTATTCTTCGCCCGCGCCGTGCCGTAAAGGCCCTTATCTTCGGTCACACCCACGAGTACCGGTGCGAAAAACAGGATGGCTTACATCTGGTCAATCTTCCGGCGGTGGGTTACAACTTTTCGGATCCGTACCCTGTTGGCTGGGTGGACACCACCTTCTCTGCCCGGAACGTCTCGATGAAACTTCACGCCATTGCCGGCGAACGCCGTGACGACGGCAAAGTGACCGAACTCGCGTGGCGCTGATACAAGCAATGGTCGTACTTGTGTTTTCATTGTGTTAACATGAAACCGTATAAATCGAGATTAGGATAAAGGCGAGGAGTATCGTTTTCTAGCATGGCCCTGGCGGTTGAAAGTAAGTCAGAAATAATCGGCAAGTACAAGATTCACAAGTCCGATTCGGGATCGTCAGAGGTACAGGTTGCCCTTCTGAGCCAGCGTATTCAGCAGCTGACGGAACACTTTAAGACACACCAAAAAGATCATCATTCGCGGCGTGGTTTGCTGACGATGGTCTCGCGGCGTCGCAAGCTGCTTAAATATCTGAAAGATCGCAATCCAGAGCGCTACCGGACTCTCATCCAGAGTCTCGGAATTCGCCGTTAGAACGGTTCTCGAAGCAAAACGGGCGTGGCCCGTTGAGGCATGGCCATGTGGGTCCGTGCCGTCGAGCAAAGATGTTGTTATTCGGATGGTCGTCGTTCTCCTCAGTGATAGGGCGATCGAGTTATCACGTCTGCTCTGAGTCCCCACTCTTAATCCCGAAGGTCGGTCCGCACGCCGGTACACATTTGCTGATAAGCGTGCGTTCGAGTTTGATGCGGATCACGCATCGGGAAGTTTTAAATGTCGCATACAGTTGAATTCGACCTTTTTGGGTCAAAAGTCTCGCTGGAGACTGGCAAGATTGCCAAACAGGCCAACGGGTCTGTTGTAGTTCGTTCGGGCGATTCGGTGGTGTTGGTCACCGCAACCTCGTCCGGGAAACCGAAACCGGGAGCCAGTTTCTTCCCGCTCACGGTGGATTATCGTGAATACACCTACGCTGCCGGTAAATTCCCCGGCGGTTTCATCAAGCGCGAAGGGCGCCTCTCCGAGAAGGAAACTCTCACCAGTCGCCTGATCGACCGGCCGATCCGACCGCTGTTTCCGGAGGGCTTTGGCTGGGATACTCAGATCATTGCCATGGTGCTGTCGGCGGATCCAGAGTACGATCCCGCCCCGTTGGCAATCATCGGAGCCGGAGCGGCCCTGGCCATTTCCGATATTCCGTTCCTTCACGTTTTGGGCGGCGTTCGAGTCGGCCTCATCAACGGCGCTTTCCAGGCTAACCCCAAGTACGACGATGTCAAAAACGCAAAGCTGAGCATCGTTGTCGCTGGAACCGAGCAGGGCATCGTCATGGTGGAAGCGGCCGCCAGTGAAGCCTCCGAAGCGGAAGTTGTCGAGGCTATTGAATACGGCCATGACTGCTGCCGTAAAATCGCTGCCGGAATTCGTCAGTTAGTCGAGCTCACGGGCAAGCCTAAGAAAGAATTCGTTTCTCCCTCAACCAACCAGGAAATGCTGGCCAAGGTCTCGGATGCGGTTCGCGCCGAGCTGACCGATGCTCTGAACACTCAGAAGTACGGAAAGCTCGAGAGCTATAGCCGTGTCGACCAGGCTAAACAAAAGGCTGTTGCCTTGTTCGAAGATGAGACCGAGAAAGCCGAAGCCGGCAAGGTGTTCGACGCTCTAAAAGAACGCATCTTCCGCGACGAGATGCTGAAGGAGCGCCGTCGCCCCGACGGTCGCGCCTTTGACGAAATCCGTCCCATTACGTGCGAAGTATCGGTTCTGCCGCGCACCCACGGCTCGGCCATTTTCACCCGCGGCGAAACGCAGGCTCTGGTTACCACTACGCTTGGCACCAAGGATGACGAGCAACGCATTGAGATGTTCGATGCTGCCGAAACCTCCAAGCGCTTCATGCTGCACTACAACTTCCCGCCGTTTAGTGTCGGCGAGGTTGGGTTCATGCGCGGCCCCGGGCGTCGTGAGATCGGCCACGGTGCTCTTGCCGAACGTGCTCTCTCACCCATGATTCCCGACGAGAAAGCCTTTCCGTATACGCTTCGGGTCGTCAGCGACATTCTTGAATCAAACGGTTCCAGCTCCATGGCGAGCGTCTGTGGCGGAACGCTGTCCTTAATGGACGCGGGAGTGCCGATGGCGGCTCCCGTCGCAGGCATTGCTATGGGCCTGGTGCTCGAGAATGAGCAGTACGCCGTCCTGACGGATATCGCCGGTGCTGAAGATCACTACGGCGATATGGATTTCAAGGTTGCCGGAACGCAGAAGGGCATCACCGCTCTTCAGATGGACATCAAAGTCCCGAATGTGACGACCGCGATCATGTCCGAAGCGCTCGAACAGGCCCGGAAGGGTCGTCTCGAAATTCTCGACAAGATGATCGCGACAATCCCGGAGCATCGGACTCAGTTGTCTCAATACGCTCCCCGTATCTACACCACCAAGATTCCAACGGACAAGATCAGAGAACTCATTGGACCGGGCGGTAAGGTGATCAAGGGAATCATCGATCAGACCGGCGTCAAGATCGACGTGTCCGATGACGGAACAGTGAACATTTTTGCTTCGGACGGCACCTCTGCTGCTCGTGCACTGCAAATGGTAAGCGACATCGCGGCGGTTGCGGAGGTCGGCAAAACCTATCTCGGCAAGGTAGTTCGCATCGCCGATTTTGGCGCGTTCGTGGAAATCTTCCCCGGAACCGACGGGCTGCTTCACATTAGCGAGATCTCGGAAAGCCGTATCAAGAATGTTCGTGACGAACTGAACGAAGGCGACCAGATTCTGGTGAAGGTCTTGGCTCTCGAAGGCAACAAGATCAAGCTCAGCCGAAAAGCGATTCTCAAAGAACAACGGGAAAAGCTCAAGGTTGGTGCTGAAAAGTCTGAGTAAGTGAGCAAGTAAAGTGCGGTGAGGTGCTTGACGCACCTCACCGCGTCCTCCCGCGCGCCGCAGGGGCGGACAAGGTTCCCAGTTTGAATGGCAACGCACATCTTCACCAGCGCCGCGGCCAATTACGTCCCTAAAGCCCGTGTTCTCGCGCAAAGCGTTCGGAAATTCCATCCTGATTGGAAGATCCACCTCGTTCTTTGCGACCAGCCGCCTCCCGGGTTTGCTGATCCGGACCACTTTGATTCGATCTGGACGTTGGAGGATCTCGCGATTCCCAATTTGAAATCCTGGCTGTTTCAACACACGCTCGTGGAAGCAAGTACGGGGGTGAAGGGTTTTGCATTACGCAAACTCCTGTCCCTACCCGACTGTGATCACGTGCTCTACTTCGATCCGGATATCGTTCTTCTCTCGTCTCTTCAGCAACTCCTCAATGAGTTCGAGCGAGGGTCGATCCTGCTCACACCTCACATCACCGAGACAGAGAAGACGCGGCAAGCAATCGCGGACAACGAGTTGAATGCGCTGCAATATGGCATTTACAATCTCGGCTTTGTCGGCGTGAAAAACAGCCCTGAAGGGAACCGATTTGCCTCGTGGTGGTGCGATCGCCTTCAGGATTTTTGTTTCGACGACAGACCACGCGGGTTATTTACCGACCAGCGCTGGGCGGATCTCGTACCGCCATGCTTTCCTGAGCACGTTATCCTGCGCGATCCGACGTACAACGTTTGTACATGGAACCTGACCCATCGCACGGTAACGGGTTCTGTGTCGGCAGGGCTGCTTGTCAACGGGCGCCCAATCGGCTTTTATCACTTCTCCGGATTCGACAGCGGATCGCAGCAGGGCATGTTGGATCGTTATGGGTCGGAGATGCCGGCCCTCTATGAGTTGCGTGAGTGGTACAGCAACGCATGTGAAAACGCCGACCAAGAAGGGTTTTCGGGGCTGCCTTGGGCCTACGATTTCTTCGACAACGGGGAACGCATCCTCCGGAATCATCGCGAACGGTATCGTGAGTCGGCGTCGCTTCAGGCGCTTTTTCCCGACCCGTTCCGGGTGGGCGAAGGAACCGACACTTATCTTGGTTGGTTGAACTTACATGACCAACCCGGAAACCCAACTCCGCCAGCTGAAGTTTCGGACGATAATCCCATACCTGATTACCGCATTGTTGTCATCGCAACGCGACAAGATGCTGCTTTTGCCATAGATACCTGCCGCCGCATCGTTCAGTCGAGCTATCAGCGTTCCGAGTTTGTTCTGCTTCTCGGGGATGGTGCAAGTCTTGACGGGAACCTGCCGCCCGAGTTCCAGGTGATAACAGAGGCGGCCGCAAGTTACTCGACTTTGTTTCACACGGCTCTTCAGAGATGGGGCGAAAAGGACCTGATTCTGATCAGAGCCGGCGCGGTGCCCTCACCATTCTGGGATCTGCGTCTTGCGTGGAGCGCGGCCCGCCAGGCAGGAGCGCTGAGCGTAGCGCCCTTGGATCGACGGCTTCTTGACCCTTCGGCTGTACTCGGGAAATTCGACCACGAAACTTTGGATTGTCTCGCGTACTGGTATCGGCCGCCGAGCGACATAGAGACGGTGACACTCGAAGGAGATTGCGTGTACATCCGGGCCGCAGCACTCGCTGATATCAGTGGATCACGCATACCGGCGAATGTCTCGGACCTTCTGGCCCAGTCGACTCGCCTTCGCTACACGAACTTCATAGCCGCTCATGTCTGCCTCGGGTGGAACGTTCCGAGACAGGACCTGGACGCACTCGATATTTCCCGAGCAAGCGGCTGGTCGATCAGGGAGCTTCGCCATGGTATCAGAGCTCACCAGGGGGACGGGGACGCTTGCCCCATCCATACCGTGATGCCCGGCACTCTACCGACTTTGCACGTTTCGCATAGCTGGGGTGGCGGAATCGACCGCTGGTTGGCTGAATACGCTGACGCTGACCAAGTGAATGAGAACCTGGTGCTCAAGGCGCACGGCCCGCAAGGCCGTTACGGCACCGAGCTTCGTCTGTACCGGTATGGGCGTCTTGGCACGATACCGGAAGTTCTGGGAACCTGGCAGCTGAAGCCCGCGGTAAAAGCAACAGATACGCGGAATCCCAGCTACCAGGCAGTGCTGCGCGAGATCTTCCGTGAGTATCGGATTGGCAAGGTCCTCGTCTCGTCCCTCATCGGTCACTCGTTAGAGTGTCTGAAACAGCCGGTACCAACCGTATTCATTTGTCACGACTACTACCCGTTTTGCGCTGCTATCAATCTCACGTTCGGAGAAGTGTGTGCGTCCTGTGAGGTGCCTAGGCTCCGCGCTTGTCTCGAAGAGAATCCCCTCAATCGCTCATTCCCCAATGTGCCCGTTCCGGAGTGGCTATCGATTCGATCGGAGTTCGTTAGAACACTGAATGAGAATGCCGTTCCGCTCATAGCTCCGTCGCCTTCGGTGAAGGAGAATTACTCGCGGGCCTTGCCGGAAGTTGGTCACTTATTCCGGGTTATTCCTCATGGCGTGCGGCGTCCGGCGTGCGCGACTGGCGAGCTCTCGTTAGAAGCCGGCAAACCGCTCCGAGTTCTCGTGCTGGGAAGCATGGCGTTGCACAAAGGGAGACTTCTGCTTGAGGCTTTGCTGCCAGAACTTCTCCAGTTTGCCGAGGTTACGTTGGCCGGCTGTTTTGATTTCCCTGATCGCTTCCTTTCCAATCCGCGGATACATGTCATCCCGTCCTATGATCGCGAGGGACTTTGCCGTCTCATTCAGGAGCTACAGCCAGAAGCTGGTTTACTGTTGTCGATTTTCCCGGAGACCTTCAGCTATACCTTGCATGAGCTGCAGAGCATGGGCGTGCCGCCAGTTGCGACGCGTATCGGAAGTTTTGAAGACTGGATCAAAGACGGGGAGACCGGATTTCTGGCTGATCCTCAACCGGCTCCCCTACTGGATCTACTGCGGTCGTTAGCGAGCGATAGATCCCGATTGCAACGAGCGCAAAGCACTCTCAAGACGCTGACATTCCGGTCACCGGAACAGATGGTCAGTGATTACCGTGAACTGAGTGGGACCTTTTATTCGGCGCAACGGTACTTCGAGGGTCCGAGCGCGCCTCCCCCGCTTAAAGATCGATCGCTTCAACTTTATTGGCGCACTGGAGAGGAAGGCTTCTCGGAGCAGAATAGCGCTGTTGTCCTTCCGCGGGGTTCATCACGGCAAACACTGCGGCTCGACTTTGCAACGCCCGGGAGAGCCCCCACCCAACTGCGACTCGACCTTGCGACGCGTCCTGGCTTTGTCCTTCTTCACCAGGTCACGTTATCGGGGCGGAACGAGGAGAGCCTTTGGCTGATGGACTGCAATTCGAACGGATTGCATGGTGCGGAGTTCGTTCAGTGTTTCGTTGTGAATGAACCTACTCGGGGTGAGAATGGTGTCCTGCTTTGTCTTCTTGGAGATGATCCGCACATTTTTTTACCTATCCCCCAATCGGCGTTGAACGAATCGCGCGGCGCCGGAACGCTAGCCGTTGAGTTCACTCCAGAGCCGGACATACAAAACTTGGGGCGGACGCCCAAAGGAACGGACAACGCATTGGCTGCGTTGCACTTCGGGACTCAGGAATTGACTTCGGCGTTGGCGCGTGCCCGCGACGAGGCGTTGACGGCTCAGTTACGAACAGCAGAAGTCGAGCGGGATCTGCAGCAAGAGCTCGCGCGTGCTCGCGACGAAGCGTTGACGGCTCAGTTACGAACAGCAGAAGTCGAGCGAAATCTGCAGCAAGAGCTCGCGCGTGCTCGCGACGAAGCATTGACCGCTCAGATGCGAACAGCAGAGACCGAGCAGGATCTGCAGCAAGCCTTGCTGCGCGCTCGCGACGAGGCGTCGGCGGCCCAGTTGCGAGCTGCTCAACTCGAGCGGAATGTCCAGCACGTTAGGACGGAGCTGGCCCACCGTGAACAGATTATAGAAGGCGTGCAGCGCTCTGTTTCCTGGAAAATAACCAGGCCTCTTCGAACGCTCGCACAGGCCGCACGACGAGAGAAGAACAACGACGGCGACACGCAGCATTGATGGGCATTACCGAAAACGTCGTGTCAGGCGCTGGATAAAGGAAGTTTCCAGTTCATTGACACGCCGCGCACGTTCGGCCGAGGTTTCCTGTGCGGCTCGCAGAGCTTCCGCCAGCCCCTCTACCACCTCGCGATGTCTTGTCTCGCTGGCGCCGTAAGCTGCTGCCATTCTTTGCGTAAATCCGTTTGCGTCCAGCGCTCTCATACGAACGACAAAGGTCCCGCCCCGCCGCAGACGTTCTTTCGCCAAATCCGAAACCGGTAGGCGCACTTGCGATCCAAGCGGAGTATTCAAAACGAGTGCGGCCGTTCCGTCTTCTGCAAGTATGGAGTGCAGTCCTCCTCCCTGGAGGGCAAGCAGGTCCTCGGGCATGCTCCAGCGGCATAGCTCAGTACCGTCCTGATCGAGAACGAGAATGGCATAAATCTCCAGCAAAGCGAATGAAAGTGTGAGATTGATCTGAAATTCGTCGTATGCTGCGACGGCAGGCGGCAAGGTTAGTGCTGCTTCGGAGATCTCTCCGGTGACTACGTGCGCTAACCGCACGCTCGATTCTTCATTGAAGGTACTTTGAGCATCGCGCCAAAAGAGCTGGCTCGTTACGTCCCACTGGGCCGGCCCGCTACGCCTTCCCGCTTCGTATTCGTACTCCAGATTTCCAGCACAGACTTCGTAGTAGCGGCGCAATCGGCAAAGGAGATCATGATCGGCATAGACCATCTGACCCGCGACATGACTAGCGTCTTCACCTCCGGGTTTGAGTACGATTCCTAAACCGTGGCTATGAAAGAACTCGCTTACCGGGAACTCTGTTCTGAGTTCACTAAGCAATTGCCACACTCCAAAGTTGTCGTGCCGGTCAAACGAATCGTGCATGACTACCACACCGCCGGGCTTTACTTTAGGCCACCAAGTGTCGAAGTCATGCCGGACAGCTTCGTACGTATGCATGCCATCGATGTGGAGCAGATCGATCTCGCCATCCGGGAACAGCGCGCTAGCTTCGTCGAAGGTCATCCGAAGCAGCTTGGTAAACGAGGGATAGCTGTCGCGGGCGTACGACTCTATTTCCTGGAATA
>JBJMGJ010000005.1:0-8262 GCA_045807965.1 Bryobacteraceae bacterium
AGTTTTCTACAGCAAAGACCAGAGAAGTTTTCCAAGTTCCGGATTCAGAACGCATTTCTGTGCGTGAGCGATCGTTTTTTGCCAGAAGGAAAAATCGAGTAAAGTTCTGAGGATTATCTTCTACATTGCGTCTTACGATGATTCCGCCATAGATTTTCGCGGCAGTTTCCGAGGCAATTGCCGCAGAGCCTGGCGGCCTCTCGCTCATAACCATCTGAACGCTGCCCGCGGTGTCATAGTACGAGCGGGCTTCCAGCTTCTTGTGCTTTTGCAGGAAAATCCGGCACTGATTAAGAGCGACGGGGTGAGAATAAACCTGTTTTAGAGACCGGAACGTCACTCCAGGTGGAGTGATTAAATGATGTGCAATTCTTACGGTCGTTTCGCCGGAAATTTTTAAGCTGTAGCGGAGTAGATTATCGTAATTCTCGTGTATGCTGCCGTGCAGCGTGTTCTCGATCGGTATAACGCCGTGGCTCACGGTCTTATTTAATACGGCATCAAAGATCGCGCCGAATGTCTGACACGGCTTGACTTCCACGTCCTCCGAAAAAAGCTGCTGGGCCGCTTTGTGGCTGAACGCTCCTAGCGCGCCTTGAAAGGCAACTATCGTTTTTCGGTTCTTCATTGTGGGCTCAGTGTCAGATGACATCATGGCACTTCAGCTAAAACGGTGGCGCTCGGGCTTTTCTAAAAATGCCGGCAATGGCGCAAATTAGGTCAGAAAAAATAATACATAAATATCAGTTATTCGTGAATGTCCGCTATTTTCCATGGTAATCGGGAGTGAATTCTTTTGTGTTTGCTTGTTGTTCCGAAATCGGAACAAATCCAGACTTCGTGCTACTGTGGCTGAGATCAACAAAAATCAGCAAAGATGGAAGACGCCGGGCAGAAACTTCGTCGAGTCCGTGAACGGCTGAAATTGACCTATCGCGACGTCGAGCAGGCCACTCAAAAGATTGCTCAGATGCACGGGAATTACGAATACAGCATCGGGCTAAGCCGCCTGGCCGACATTGAGAACCGTGGAACATTACCTTCTCTCTACAGGCTCTACTCTCTGTGCGCTGTGTACCGGATCGACTTCGAAAAGGTGCTGGGATGGTACGGCGTTGATCTGCGAGGCCTTGCCGTCGACGCTTCTCGCTCGCCTCTCTGCGAGACTTATCCGTTTGATCTCTCGCCGGGGGATGATATTTCCCTCGAAGTTCCGGCAGTGGACGCCGGTTTTGATCTCAAAGTGACTTCGTTTTTGAGCCGACAGCTTCAAAGATGGGGCAGACTGCCACTGAATCTCTTGAACGCCCTCGATCACAAGCGACACCGCTATGCATTTATCGGAACTGATGATTGGTCGATGTACCCGCTAGTACCGCCCGGTTCGTTCGTGGAGATTGACACGGAACGGAAGAAAGTCATGCGCGACGGGTGGACTGGCGAGCACGATCGGCCCATCTACTTCATGGAGTGTCGAGAGGGGTTCAAATGCGGTTGGTGTACCCAGCGGGACGGAAAGTTATATCTTCAACGGCATTCCCATTCAACCGAGCCGCCCTGCGTATTTAACTTTCCAGGAGAAGCGGAAATTCTCGGTCAAGTGGTCGGAATCGCTATGAAAGTCGATCTGGGGAAGCGACGCCATATACGTTTCTGAGCAGCCCCAGAATGGCCTCGAAATCCGAGATGTGCTGCTCTCGTTCGGGCCCGCGGATCGCGGTGGGTACCAGGTTCTTGTAGGGCGTTAGCCTTAACCACGCATCGACCAACTCCGACGGGTCTACCGAGTCCAGTCCGCGGATGTACAGCTCTATATCGGCCTTCTTGCGTTCGAGAGTGTAATCCACCCACTCACGAAAGATGGCTTCATGAAGGCGAAGAAAATCCGAATGAACGCGCTTACGGGCAGCTGGCTCCGTAGCGTAATGCTCATACCGCCCCGAATTACAGTCGCGTAAGCTCGCCAGGTAAACCAGGCGGCCGTAAGCGGTTTCGATTTCCGCAAGTTCACGTCCCCAGGTCTCGTCGAAAACCTCGCGGTCCTTAACGATTTGTCCGGGTATCCACATCGAGATATCCATTACTTTCCCATGCGCCGGAAAAGGCCTTCAAGGCCTAACAGTACCCAGAACTAAGACGTTCCGTTGACGGAAAAAACATCGTTATAAGAATCCCATTCGGGCTTCTACTGGGCTACTTTACAGTAGGATCGACCTAATCAATAAATCCAAAGGAATCAATAGCTTATGAGAACCAATCTATCTGTAATCGTCCTCGCGTTTGCCTTCTTCTCAACTAAGTCACACGCCGCCGACGGCGCATTTTCTCCGAAATATTCGGGCATTAGTACTGTTACAAGTATGAAAGCTGTCACTTTAAATTCTCAAGTGTCGGCAATTTTACCGACCGGCAACTTCGAGTCCCCTCTTCCAAACCAAAACGACCCCGCACCGCCTGCTCTCCAATCCATGGCTTCGCCAGAGCCGTCGGGAATCGGCGTTGCAGAGTCCCCTCTTCCGAACCAAAATGATCCCGCACCGCCTGCTCTCCAATCCATGGCTTCGCCAGAGCCGTCGGGAATCGGCGTCGCGGAGTCTCCTCTTCCGAACCAAAATGATCCCGCACCGCCAGCCGGTGTGACACTCCGAACGGGCGATCTGCTAGATCCGTCGGGAATCGCCGTGGCAGAATCCCCTCTTCCGAATCAAAACGATCCCGCACCGCCGGCGGCCCTCCTGATGATTACTTCGGCATCGTACCCAAAATCGCCGCTGGTTCTTGCGGACCGACCCCTCATGAACCATCCCTTGCAGCGCCAAATAACCGAGATATTCAATCTGATTCAACTCTAGAGTCAAACTGAAGCTTTTGTCTAGAGATAGTAGTTGCTCATGTCTCGGCGTTCGACTACGATGCTAATTGCAGGTAGATGGGATGAACTGGGAGGATGTAGTTCAGGTCGTCGACCTGGTTCTTGGCTCGTTGCTCATCGTAAAACTTTGGAAATCGGGGCTTTATAAGAATTATCCTGCCTTTTGGCTCTTTCTGCTTTTCGATTTACTAGGTTCTTACGGTTGGTTGCTCACGCACTTCGATCCGCGTCATCTAGATTATCGAGTGGTGTGGCTTTGCACGAGCATACCGGTATGGGTGCTGACTCTCTCAATGGTTTACCGCCACATGGAGAAGATCCTCGCCAATCTCCCGGGCATCGCCAAACTATCGAAAACAGTTCTAAAAGTCTCGTACGGTATTGCCGTTGCGTGCGGGATTATCGCTACCTATGTGCAGTACGGAAATCGGGGTGATTGGAACACCGAGAGATTGATTGGCTACTTAGTGGCATTGGGAGTCATCCTCGCGGGTACTTTCGCAACGATGGCACTTTGCGTGTTCCTGGCAATGCTGACCTTTCTAGTCTGGTTCCCGGTTTCTGTTCCGAGGAATGTTGCCTCGTTGACCGCTGGTTTGCTCCTCTATTTCACGGTTAAAACTGTGCTGTTGCTAGCCCCGAGCTCCTGGTCTCCGCAATCGGTCCGCGTAATTAGTCTCTGCCTCACGATCGTGTCTAGCATATGCTTTGCGTTCTGGCTGGTGTTGATCACCACCGAAGGCGAGAAATCCGTCTCCAAGCTTCAGCTTTCCTGGCGCGCTATCGATAAGGAAAGACTGATTCGGCAACTCGAAGTTATGGATCAATCGCTAGCTCACGCGGCGCGGCGTTAATGTAATTCTTCGTAAATATTAACGGTATTTATGAAGCGAACTTTGTCTAATTTCCATAATTTGCGAAAATTCCGCACCTTTACAAATGCCGCATTTAATTCTTGAATTGCACTGCTACTTCTAGTACCTTGGACTTACGGACACGATGCAAGCAGCCTTGATCGTAATTCTATTATCGATCGTCGCGTTTGGCGTGGCAGTGTTGGGCCCGGTTGTCTTCCGCTTGTTCCAACCTTGCTCTTTTGACGAAATCTCTCGCGAGTGGCTCGAGGAATTTACGCCGAGCTCTTACTATCCGATGCGTCGGCTCCTGTCCGACGAAGACTTTCGGTTCCTTGCCGGTCAGCCCGGCTTTGATCTGTCGCTCTATCGAAAGCTGAAGCGGGAGCGTTTGCTCATCTTTCGCCAATATCTCCGTCGCCTCATCAAAGACTTCAACCGGCTCTACACAGCGACGAGGACGCTTATCTCCCACCAACAGGAAGATCACTCGGAACTTGCCGTAAAACTGCTCAAGCTCCGGATGAGATTCATGCTTTCCGTCCTGTCCGCTGAATGCAGCTACGTGCTCTGCTATATGGGATTCAAGACCATCGCTGCAACCGCCATGCTGGCCCGGTTGGAGGAGATGAGCACCGAATTCATGCGAGCCAGACCCCAAACCGCCTAACGGGGCGGAAAATTGCCTAACACGAATTTCTTCAGGACCGCTTTCGCCGTTTCGTAGCCTTCGAAACGCTTCTCCGCAGCTTTAAACTCAGCCGTGTGCACGCATCTTCTCGAGGGACGTGATTCAACGGGGAAGATCGTATGGAGAAGCTCGTGAAACAGTACATAGCTGACCATGAGATACGAGGATTCGGCGGAATCCAAAACCCTGGAGACCACCACCGCGTCGTGGGCGGGATCGTAATGCCCTAAGGTGGACCGGGAGCGACGCAGGCTCCAGCCCAGAGTGGGTTTGCGCAATTTGTCGTTGAAATACCGCTTATTTAAATCTATAAACAGCTCATTCAGGTCGAAGAATTCCCCGGAAGCCGATCGTACAACCTTGCGGCCCCGTTCGCGTTTGGCGGTTTGAAGCGCGTCTTGCACCTTGGAGGTATTGACATATCTCTGATATTGCGCCACGAACATCGGGTCGGGTCTCTTTCGGAGCAGCTTAGAAACAAGGAGTATCGCCAAAGCCTCCTGGATGGGGGCCGGCGCTTCCCGGAGTACATCGCTGATATCGACGGCTAATTTGTCCCGATCCAGGCGGATACGGCTATTGGCATTGGCATATCTTCGGAAGCGGACAGATACTTCCTGGAGATTGGCTCGGGGGTTCATGGACCGGTAAATGCGCCCGTAAATCTCCTCTAAAGATTCGAAGAAAATCGCGGTTTGCAAGCTTTATTTCGACCCAACTGTAACATGGTGTGGCAGAGCCAAAAGCGTTTCCCGTTCTTGGCCTCCTCATAAAGGTTATAGTCAATGAAAGCGAAAATCAGCTCGTTGGGGTGCTTTACGCCGCCGCGAGTCCTGACCAACGACGAGCTGTCGACCATAGTCGATACGAACGATACATGGATCGTCGAGCGTACCGGGATTCGCTCACGCCACATTGCGGACGCGACCATAGCTACTTCGGACATGGCGGTGGCGGCGGCCCAGGAAGCGTTGCGGCAGCGAGGAATGGACGCTTCGGAACTCGACGCCATCATTCTCTGCACTGTCACGCCGGATATGCTCTTCCCGTCGACTGCGTGCCTGGTGCAGCACCAGCTGAAGGCTACGGCAGCCTGGGGCTTTGATCTGAGCGCCGCCTGCTCGGGGTTTGTGTACGGATTAACAACCGCGGCCCATCTGGTCTGCGCCGGCAGTCATCGAAAGGTTCTGGTTATCGGTGCTGACACCATGTCCCGCATCATCGATTACACTGACCGAGCTACCTGCGTGCTGTTTGGCGACGGGGCAGGAGCATTTCTCATTGAGCCAAGCGAAGAAGAAGACCTGGGCTTCATCGGATTTCTGAACGAAATCGATGGTTCTGGAGCCAACTTCTTGAAAATGCCCGCGGGCGGGAGCCGAATGCCAGCGTCCGCCGAGACCGTGGCGAATCGCCTCCATTACGTGAAACAAGAGGGCCAGCAAGTCTTCAAGTTCGCCGTCCGGAAGATGTCAGATCTATGCGAGAAAGCGCTTGAAAAGTATTCTCTCAAAACCTCCGATGTCAGCCTGCTGATACCCCATCAGGCGAACAAACGGATCATCTCTGCTACGGCGGAACGCTTAGGCTTGCCAGAGAGCAAGGTCGTCATTAATCTCGATCAGTATGGGAATACGACGGCTGCGACGATCCCCCTTGCGACGAGAGACGCCGTGGCGAGTGGCCGGTTGAAGAAAGGCGATCTGGTCTTGTACGCCGCTGTGGGGGCCGGCTACACGGCCGGGGTCAATCTGTGGCGCTGGGCTTTTTAGGCCTCGAGTTAGAAGCAATGGCGGGAGAAGTTGAGGCTTTCGCCTTCAGCTGCTTTTCGTACTCCTGAAGAACCTTGACGATGTAGCGGCGGGTCTCCTCAAACGGGGGAGCGCCCCCGTATTTTTGAACCGCACCCGGTCCTGCATTGTAGGCCGCAAGCGCAAGGACGGAATTGCCTTTATACCGCAGCAGCAGCTCCCTCAGGTAACGCGCTCCACCGGAGGCATTTGCAGCCGCCTGGTGGGGGTTGACCTGGAGTTCCGCAGCCGTACCTGGCATCAACTGCATGAGCCCGATGGCGCCTTTGGAGGAAACAGCACCTTGCCGGAGGCCGGACTCAACCCGCGCCACGCTTTGTATAAATGCCGGGTCGATTCCGTAGGCCTGAGCCGCATCGGCAAGCAGCGCTTCTGGCCTAATCGCCGCGTCCATGGTTTTTTCAGGCTGCGAAGAGATTGAGGGGCCGTTTATGGTTTCGATACTGCTGACCTCGGTCTGCTCAACCGAAAGTGTTCCGTTACCTATGGAGAGGATGAGCCTTTCGGCTTCCGCCGTGTGCGAGGCAGCTTCAAGCGTAAAGCCGTTCTTCAGGTGCACGAGTTCCAAACCGAAACACGTACCGGTGAGGGCAAAACCGAACAGAACGTAAGAGAGTCGGACCAGCATGAATATGAATTAGGAGATGGACCGACCGAAATCGTCCAGTTCAGAAACGGCCGCGCCCGAGTCATCGAGAAGAGTCAGTTCATGCTCGAGCAACGTAGTGGAAACAAGAGCCTTTACCGCCATTTCGGCAATGCTGCTGTCCCTGCCATACCGGGAAGAGAAGAGATCAGCGACTTCCTGAAGCTGCTTCCTGATTCCGCCCAAGTGTCTGGCTACGGCTGCGTGTTCGTCCCGGCTCAAGGGATACTGCACGTCTCTCCTCAATAAGGTGTGTTGTTTCCCGTTATTCTGTCACAAATTTTGTCTGGCATTTCGATTGCCAAATAAAAAAAGATACACCAGTCGCCCGAACACTGCGGGAAACCCTGAAGGGTAGGATGGACAAAGTATGGGAAGAGCCTCCGAACTTGTCTGCAGTCGATGCTCGCTTACGTACCATCCGGAGAAGCCAATTAATCTTTGCACTTGCGGAAGTCCGATACTTGTGCGATACGACCTGGCGAGCGTGGGCCAGAGTTGGAGCAAGAAACAAGTTGACAGCGCGCTCCCAAGTATGTGGCGGTACGAGCCTGTTCTACCCTGCGGAGCCGATGAAGCAGTTACGTTACAGGAAGGCTGGACGCCTCTGAAGAAGGCCGACTCGCTCGGAAACGCGATCGGTTTGAGTGATCTTTGGATCAAAGACGAAGGGCGGAACCCGACCGATTCGTTCAAGGCGCGGGGATTGTCTTGTGCCGTCAGTATGGCCAAGAAGTTTGGGTTGAAGAAGCTTGCCATACCCTCCGCCGGGAACGCCGCAGGCGCTCTGGCAGCATACGCGGCTAGCGGTGGCCTCGAAGCCCACATCTTCATGCCTGCTGATGTGCCACAGGCCAACTACATCGAGTGCAAGGCATTCGGGGCCAAGGTCAACCTGGTGAATGGATTGATCAGCGATTGCGGTCGGATTGTCGGTGAACGCAAGGCGCAAGAGGGCTGGTTCGAGGTCAGCACCCTGAAGGAACCCTACCGGATCGAAGGCAAGAAGACGATGGGCTACGAGGTGGCTGAGCAGTTCGGATGGGAAGTGCCCGATGCGATTTTCTATCCATGCGGCGGCGGTGTGGGCCTTATCGGGATGTGGAAGGCTTTTGCGGAACTGGAGGAGTTGGGCTGGATCGGCCCCAAAAGGCCCAAGATGATTTCCGTGCAAGCCGCCGGATGCGCTCCGATCACCCGGGCCTACGAACAAAACCAGCCGGACAGTAAGTTCTGGGAGGGCGCGGCAACTGTTGCAAGCGGCCTGCGCGTGCCGAAAGCGTTAGGCGATTTTCTCGTTTTGGCGGCGCTGCGGGAGAGCGATGGAACCGCGGTTTCGGTTTCCGATTCGGACATGTTGGACGCCGGCGTCGCCGCGCTCGACCGCG
>JBJMGJ010000006.1:0-14747 GCA_045807965.1 Bryobacteraceae bacterium
AACGGCCCACAGTAACGGACGCCAATCTGGTTCTGGGGCGGTTTGGGACGACGGGACTGCTAGGGGGCGAAATGCCCCTGGACGAAAAACGTACGAGAGACGTTTTCCAGTCTGCGAAAGGCCAATTGGGAACCGTTGAGCAGTTCGCGGAAGGAATCACGCGAGTGGTCAATGCACAAATGGAGAAGGCACTGCGCAAGATCTCGGTGGAATACGGCTATGATCCGCGTGACTTCCTTTTGCTGAGCTTTGGAGGCGCCGGTCCACTGCATGCGTGTGCGCTGGCAAAAGCGTTGAGCATTCCGACCGTGGTGGTTCCCCGCATGCCAGGCGCTCTATCCGCCTATGGAATTTTCGTCTCCGATGCTGTGAGGAACTATTCGCGCACTGTCATGCTGGCGCCGACCGATCCTCGACTTGAGCAGCACTTTGAAGATCTGGAACAGCTCAGCCTGCGGGAGAGCGCGGGCGCAGAGTCCGGAAAGAGTTTCCGTTCCGTGGACCTACGCTATGTCGGGCAGGGTTACGAAATAGAGATCGACTGGGCCGACGATCCAACGGAGCTGTTCCATCGGGAACACGAACGACGCTACGGCTACGCTGATCGTACGCGGCGAGTGGAGGCCGTCACGGTTCGCGTGCGATCCGTCGTTGCGAGTGAGACGCCACCAGTTCGGGAACTCGAGAAACGTGAAGGCGCCAGCCGCCAAGCCGTGCTTGGCAAGAAACAGATGTATTACGGCGGTCACTGGTTTTCTGGCCTTGTTTATGACCGCGAAAAACTTCACGCGGGAGACTCTTTTTCGGGGCCAGCCGTTGTAACCGAATACAGCGCCACGACGTTTGTCCCTCCGGACTGTCGCGTTGCCGTAGACGGCTTCCTCAACATGGTGATGGATGTCCCTGCAAACTGATCCGATTGAGCTTGCCATTTTCAAAAGCGCCTTCCACTCCATCGCAGATGAGATGGGAGCAACTCTGCGCCGGACATCTTTCTCGCCCAACATTAAGGAACGGCGGGATTATTCAAGTGCCGTTTTCGACGGGTCCGGCAGCGTGATAGCGATGGGCGACGATATGCCCGTCCATCTCGGTTCCATGCCGATGTCCGTCAGGGCGGCTCTCGACACACTCACGCTTGAACCCGGTGACATTGCGATTCTCAACGACCCATACGCCGGCGGGACGCACCTTCCAGACATCACCCTGGTAACGCCGGTCTTCGTCGATTCCGATGACCATCCGGCGTTCTTTGTGGCTAACAGGGCTCATCATGCGGACGTGGGTGGTATGTACCCGGGGTCCATGGGTCCGTGCCGCGAGATTTTTCAGGAAGGGCTTCGCATTCCACCGGTGAAATTATACGGCCGGGGCCGAATAAATGATGGTGTGTTTCGCCTGATCTTGCACAATGTCAGAACACCCGGAGAACGGGACGGCGATCTGACGGCTCAGATTGGCGCGTGCCGGATCGGAGCGGAGCGTGTTTTGAGCTTAGTCGAGAAATACGGACTCGCGCGTGTTCAGGCAAATGCCGCGGCGTTGTTGGATTATTCTGAGCGTCTGATGCGCGCCGAACTCCAACAATTGCCATCGGGCGAGTTCAGCGCGGAAGATTCCTTGGATGATGACGGGACTGTGGACAAGCGGATACCGATCCGCGTCACGATCACAACGGCTCCGGCGAAGGGTGAGATCCGCATCGACTTCTCTGAATCGTCTCGGCAGGTAGCGGGCAGTGTAAACGCGGTCTATGCGATCACCTATTCGGCGACCTTCTATGTCCTGCGCTGTTTGCTGCCGCCTGAGGCAGCGCCTACGGCGGGGCTCATGCGCCCTGTTTCGGTCATCACGAAACAAGGAACCATCGTGGATGCACGGCCCCCGGCACCGGTCGCCGGAGGCAACGTCGAAACTTCGCAGCGGATCACCGATGTGCTGATGCGGGCATTTGCAAAGATTCTTCCGGATCGCGTACCCGCAGCTAGTTCCGGAACGATGAACAACTTGACGATCGGCGGTATCGATCCGCGCAATTCTCAGCCTTACACTTACTACGAGACAATCGCCGGCGGTTCCGGGGCGCGCCCGATTTCAGACGGCATCTCGGGTGTTCACACCCACATGACAAACTCGCTGAATACGCCGATCGAGGCTCTCGAATTCGCGTATCCGTTTCGGGTTCACCGGTATGGGTATCGGAAAGGGTCAGGTGGAACAGGCCAGTTCCGTGGCGGCGACGGGCTCATCCGCGAAATTGAAATCCTCGGCCCGGCCCAGATCACGTTGCTTGCCGACCGGCGCATCACAAGACCGTATGGTCTGGCAGGCGGCGCCCCCGGCGAGGGAGGGCGTAGCGTTCTCACGGACGAAACAGGCGTGGAGAAGGCGTTACCGAGCAAGTGCAGTATTGCAGCCGGGTTCGGCTGCCGCATTCGCATCGAATCACCGGGCGGCGGGGGTTGGGGAGAACCGGCCGGTTCGAAGTGAAGTCGTCATAATAGGACGAGGGTAATCACGCGGACGGACAACGCAATGGCTGAGAAGCGCGATCACTTGGCCGCTACCGCGTCCTCAATCTCGATAACCAGTAAGGCAGAACGCTTCCGCAACTATGTCTGATTTCCGTGAAGAGTGGATGCGCCGGACCATCGCTCTTGCTGTTGAAAATGTTCGAGACGGGCGTGGCGGGCCATTTGGAGCCCTTGTCGTCAAGGATGGTCAGGTTATCGCAACGGGCGTCAACTCTGTAACGGCGTCATACGATCCCACAGCGCACGCGGAAGTGGTGGCGATCCGCGCCGCATGTCAGCATCTCTCCGTCCATCAACTTGTCGGATGCGAACTTTACTCGAGTTGCGAACCCTGTCCGATGTGTCTGGGCGCGATTTATTGGGCCCGGCCCAGAGCTTATTACTTCGCGTGCACGAGAGAGAGTGCCGCGGAAGCTGGATTTGACGACGCCTTCATTTACGAAGAGCTCCATCTCAACCCGGCAGAACGCACCATTCCCGGACACTGCATCATGTTGGACAAAAGCACTGCCCCGTTCATTGAATGGGCGCAAAGCATCCAGAAGATCCGATACTAGGCTTTCGGGCTCGTAATGCCGCGTTAGTAGCTTGCGCCGCGCAGATTGAAGCTTACGCCGCGAAGCCGGTTTACCTCCACGGTTCTCGCGAAATCGAGCTCGTTCGCCGGAATCTCAACGGAAGCACCGTCCATCGCCAGAAATCCAATCTGTCCGCGAGGATCATACCAGTAATCCACGGCAAACTGCCCATAACCATCCCGCAACATGAGAACCGTGGCGATACGGGGCGCAACAAATGCCGGTCGCGGTGCAACCATTGGCGTATACGGACGAGGGGCCGGCGCGGCCTGAGGCGCATAAGGGGCTGCCTGAGGTGCATAGTAAGTTGCCGGAGGACGCTGCGAAAAACCGTATGGGTCTTGGGGAGGAGCCGCTTGAGGATAACCATAGTTTCCGGAAACGGACTGCGCGGGCGTCGGAACTCCCAAATCATCCATAATCTTCAATGTCAAGCGCGTTTCGGCCTTCAACTGTGGACGGGGCCCGCGCCTTGGCAGGTTTATCAGATCGATGGGCCAAAGAACGGGAATCATCCACTCGATCGTATCTTTGACCGGATGTCCGTTACCGTGAATCTTGCCTAGTTTGTCGACATCGTACTTAGGCGCGTAGACCACCTTGGCGGCAACCGGCAAAATCCGGTCAGGCGGGATTACCATGCGCTCGAATCTGAGTTCCATCCAGCCCTTGCCTACGAAATGTCCAGGGTCCTTGTACTCTTCAAATCGTCCCACCAGATAGCTGCCGTACGGAAGCACAGAGCGTCCGTAAAGTTCAACTCGGCTGACCTGGCAAAGAACAGGATCGCCGATATCAGCCGTCTTAGAAGAAAGCTTCGGCTCCGCAACAGTGCACTGGATCAAGGAGCCGGCTGGAATCAATTGCTCCGCGGAAACGTGAACGAGTGGCCCAACGACAAACAGAGCCGGAAGGAACGCTAACCCGATTCTCTTCAAGACAAGACCTCCTGACGCAACTGGACACTACCACGAACGGTGCATGCTCGGGAATGAACAGTGTTCCCGATGCGTCAATGATCGTCCGTTTTTATAACGGCGTCAATGGAAAAGTCACGGTGCAGTACCATTCCGAAGCGCCTATGCGACATGCATGCAGTCTGGATACTAGGTTCCGTTTATAGCCAGCGGAAGCTCCTGAAATAGAGCAGGCTACTTGTCCGAGAGGGTCACGCGCCGGATGACCTTGACAGCATTGTGCTCGAGAATCTGAGCAACCACACCGTCAGGCACCTGCTGATCTGTCTGAATGATCGAAATAGCCATGAGTGGCCCGTCACCGGCTGTTGAGCCGATTTCCTGACGACCGAGCGCAAAGTTCGCGATATTGATGCCGTTTTTGCCGAGAGAAGATCCAAGGTACCCGATCACCCCAGGCACGTCTTCGTTCTTGGAGTACATCAGATTGCCGTCTAATGTAGCTTCGCAAGAAATGTTCTCCACTTGCAGCAGCCGGGGCTTGTTGAGTACCAGCGCGCCCACAGCCGAGAAGCTGCCCGTTTCTGTCTCAAGCTCCATGCGGATAGAGTCCAAACCGCCCGAAGTCGGTTCGCGCTGCTCAACAATCCGGAAGCCGCGCTCCGTCGCAATCGGCATGGCATTTACGAGATTGACGCGATACTCCACCGATCGGCTCAATACGCCAGCGAGACCAGCGTTGCGCAGTATCTGCGTATTGCTGTCAGCGAGCCGGCCGGAGTAGATGATGCGTATGGTGTGAATGTGGCCTTCGGCGATGTGGCTCAGGAATTGCCCGAGCCGCTCCGCAAGGTCAACGAAAGGCCCGAGGGCTTTGTACTGCTCAGCAGTTAACGCCGGCATGTTGACCGCATTCAAAGCGACACCGCTCTTCAGATATTCGGCCACCTGCTCGGCGATACGAATACCAACGATCTCTTGTGCTTCTTCGGTTGAACCCGCGATATGCGGCGTGGCGACGATGCTGTCCAACGCAAACAACGGAAGCTCGCCGGGAGGTTCCTTTTCGAACACATCGAGACCGGCTCCGCCAAGTTTCCCGCCCTTCAAGGCGTCCTGCAGCGCCGCCACATCGATCAGTTCGCCGCGCGCACAGTTCACGATGCGAGCCCCGGGCTTCATCTTCTCGAATGCGTCCGCGTTCAACATACGCTCGGTTTCGGCAGTGAGCGATACGTGGAGTGTTATGTAGTCGCTGAGTTCGAACAACTGGCCCAGAGGCTTCAGCTCTACTCCCAAATCACGAGCGGTCTGCGGACTCACGTAGGGATCGTAGGCAACGATGCGCATTTCGAATGGCTTCGCGCGCTTGACAACTTCGCGGCCGATGCTGCCCAATCCCACGATTCCCAAAATCTTGCCGCGCAGTTCGTTGCCAAGGAACTTCTTCTTTTCCCATTTCCCGGCTTTGGTCGAAGCGTTCGCTTGCGGGATAGACCGCGCCATCGAAAGCATGAGGGCGAGCGTGTGCTCGGCTACCGAAACGGCATTGCCACCCGGCGTGTTCATCACCAATACACCGGCATCGGTTGCGGCGGTCAAGTCCACGTTATCCACGCCAACGCCGGCACGTCCGATCACACGCAGTTTAGGAGCGCGCTGGAGCACCTCCTTCGTGACCTTAACGGCGCTGCGCACGAGAAGAGCATCGCAATCCGCGAGGTGCTCGCCATAGGTCTTCGGATCAGCTTGGATGATTTCCCAACCGGCTTCCTGGCGCAGTAGATCCGCGGCCGCTGGAGCCAGCGGTTCAGCAACTAAGATTTTCATTGTTTCGGGTGCGCTGTCTAAGCGAGTACGGCTTCCTTCGCGAGCGCTACTTCGGCATAGACGTTCTGAACGGCTGCGACGCCCGCGCCGAAGCGGACCGGGAGTCCCTGGGCAGCAAGGATCAGCTCGAGTTCTGCGATCACCGCAAAGAGGTCATGGAAATCGAAGTAGCCGAGGTGCGCAAAGCGGAAAATCTGCCCCTTCATGCTTCCCTGCCCGTTCGTGATGATGGCGTTGAAGCGATTCCGGAATTCTTTGATGATGATGCCGGAATCCATGCCCTTCGGAGCGCGAACAGCAGTAACCGAAGAACCCGGTGAAGTGGAAAAGACTTCCAGACCGAGTTCGGTCACAGCCTCGCGAGTCGCGCGAGCAAGCAACTGTGCATTGGCAACGAGCTTGTCCATACCAATCGACTTGATGTACTTCAAAGCTTCAGCAAACGCAAGCAAGAGCGCCGTGTTGGGCGTCCATGCCGACTCACCGCCCGCGGCATTCTTTCGCTCACGTCTCAGATCGAAATAATACCGGGGAGACTTGGCCGCCTCCGCTCTCGCCCAAGCTTTCTCATTGATCGCCATGAACGCGAGGCCAGGCGGAATCATGAACGCTTTTTGTGAGCCGCCGATCAAAACATCGATTCCCCAGGCGTCGGTATCGAGCGGCATTGTTCCCACGCCGGTGATCGCGTCCACCACAAACAAGGCATCCGTCTTCTTCACGGCTTCGCCCATGGCCTTCACGTCGTGTTGCGTGCCCGTTGACGTTTCGGAAGCCTGAACGAAAACACCCTTGATGCTCTTGTTCTCCGCGAGCGCGCTCTCGACTGCTTCGGGCTGAACCGCATCGCCATAGGGCGCGGTCAGAACGGTCGCACTGAGGCCATACGCCTTCACCAGATCCACCCAGCGCTCACCGAATTTGCCCGCCGAACACACCAGCACTTCGTCTCCGGGTGAGAAGAAGTTCTGCACTGCCGCTTCCAGACCGCCGGTACCCGAAGCCACCAAGACCAGCACATCGCTACTTGTTGCGAGAACGTCCTTCAAATCGGAGAGAACGCCTTTGTACAACTTCCGGAAATCCTCTGTCCGATGATGAATATCCGAGCCCATCATGGCGTGAAGAGCAGCCGGAAGTAAGGGAGTGGGACCCGGGGTAAGAAGACGTTGTTTTTTGATGTACATTGCCGCGATTTGCCCGAAACGACCTGGTCTCTGAGGGAGATCCGAAGGGGGACAGGAACCCTCAGAATACCAGATTTTGGCTGATTTTCCGGTGCTCCGGGCTAGGACTCCGAGGGGCGCGTTTCGCGTCCGCGCCTCTCGTCTAGTATTCTTCTATTGGCCGGGCGTACCCACGGGAATGAGCCGCCATTGCTGATTAACACCCCCCAAGTAGTCGTACTGCTGAAGCTGAACACCGTTATTGCTCGATGCTCCCGGAACGTCGAGCACGCGTCCGCTCCCGCGATTTACAAGAGAGTAAATGCCATTGCCCACCGGATTGAGCGCCCACTGCTGGTTGGCGCCTCCAAGAGACTGGTACTCCTGAAGTAGCGCTCCCGCGAGATTGGAGGCGCCGCTTATGTCCAGCGATTTGCCAGTAGCGGCGCTTACGATCGTGACGTATTGGCCGTCGACAGGAACCACAAACCACTGCTGGTTGGAGCTACCGATGAATGACCACTGCTGGATCGGCGTACCATCTGTAGCGTTCCCGCCCGGAAGGTCGAGAACACCAGACGTCCCTACGTTCTGAATGACGTAAGCCTGATAAGTGTCGAAAGTCCACTTCTGGTTATCGGCGCCCGTGACGTCCCATTGCTGAATGAGTGTACCGGCGGCACCCGAGTTCCCCCTGACGTCCAGCGCCTTCCCGTCGTATGCGCTCACAATCTGGAAATACCCGGACTCCACGGGAACGATAAACCACTTCTGATTTGCGCCGCCGAGATAGTCGTATTGCTGGATCGGCGCTCCATTGTCAAACGACGACGAGGTGATATCCAACACCTTTCCGCTCGCCAGGTTTACGATCACGTAACTGCCATCGCCCACGGGAGAGAACGACCATTTCTGGCTCGCCAGTCCGGCCGCAAAATCCTGCTGTATCCCCGCGCCCGCCGAGATCGACAACCCTACCGGATCTAGCACCTTGCCCGTGGACTTACTCACAATGGCAAACTGAGAAACCGTCACGCCCATCAGCGAAACCGACTGGGGAGAACTGGTCGCACTGCTATTGACGACAAGAGACGCGGAACGCACGCCTGTCGCGGCTGCCGGCAGGAAAGAGACAGCAACGGTGCACGTCGAAAAAGCGCTCAAAGCGGACCCGCAGCTATTCGAAATGGAGAAATCAGATCCGTTCGCACCGGAGATGCTGATCGAGCCCAAGGTCAGAGTGGCCGCCGAGGGGTTCGTGATCGTCACCGTCTTGGTTCTCGTTTGAACCCCCGCGATCGCATTATTTGCGAACACAAGGTTCGTTGGATTTACTAAGATCTGCGAATTTGCTAATCCGTTCGTCGGAATACCGAGCGACGAAGAGAGCACCGGAACAGTGACAGTGTTGCTGATGAACGCGTTCTGCGCGATATAGAGCGGCGTAGCTCCATTCGAAAGCAGGTCGGCGGGAACAACCATTTGAACCACGTACCGTCCATGACTGCCGGTAGGGAGACCGGCCGATATCACCTGCGCGGTGCTTCCGCCCATTGTGGCACTCACCGTGTTGATTGCGCTGTTCGGTACTGGGCCACTGTAGGGAGGACCGGTGGGTGGCGAATAGTAACTACCATCGGGAGTTTGCAGGAGACCCAGGCCACTCGCGTCGATCTGAATCAGTTCTCCCGAAATCGCCGGATTGCTCGGCGTAATAGGAGAATTCGGGACGACATAGCAACAGGTCGCATTGGTATAGGGCGTCACCGTAACAGTCGCGTTACTGCTGGTGGAAGACCCGATGGTGATGCCTGTTCCCGCTGCGCCTGAGCTTCTCGCCTCGATGACGACACGGGTGAACGCTGCGCCCACTGTGGCCGTCACATTCGGATCGGCATTGATCAGGCTGACCAGTCCGTTCACGATCGACAAGAGCGTGTCCCCGCTCTTCACCGTGTACGTGTATGCGGTTCCATTAATCGAGATCGTCGCAGTATCGTTCGCCGTAGCTGTTCCGTCGATGGAGACAACTGCTGTAGCATTTCCGGGCTGGTGCCGGGAGCCCGTGGCAGGCCAGGGACGAATCTGACCATCAAACGCAGGAGCGCTAAAGAGGCCGGGATTTGCCGGCGCGATGTAGAGCGGTTGTGCATTCGTAACCGTTGTCGTCACGCCGTCCGCTCTTACAGTACGGACGTAGACGCTAGTGCTATTGCGGTCGTTATACCAGAACGGCACCTGAGCAACGATTCTGTTGGGCGACACCGAGGCTATGAGAGCCGGAATCCCGTCCATGAAGACTTGCACATTTCCCAACTGAAGAGGGAGATTATCGCTGGTGTTGGTCGTTGGATTGCTGGCTGACACGTCGGCGAGATTAGAACCGTTGATTTCCACCAGCATTCCGGGAGCCGCCGTTGCCGCTGTACCGGAGGTCAGATAACTTCCGGAAGTCGCAATAGAGAGATTCACGGGATTCGAAACGCTCGCCGAAAGAGATATAGCATCAAATCCTAAATTCACTCCCTTGGAGCTGAGATAAAGCCCTCCGCTTCCCTTGCCTTGGAAGATCGCGGTCGCATTGGGATCACTGGCGTTGATGAGCGAAACCAAGCCTTGTGCTATCGAATCGAGACTGTCCCCTGACTTAACCGTGTACGTGTAATCAGTACCCGCAATCGATACGGTGACAGTGTCGTCTGCCACCACGGTGCCAGTGACGACAACGCTACCTTCCTGCCGAATGATCTCACTGGCCCAATTGACGATTGAGTTTTGCGGTATCGGAATATCACCCGGGCTGAAAATGAGAACACGCCGATTGTAGGGGTCGCCCACATACAGATTTATTCCGTCGTAGGCGAGCGATGTCGGTGTGGGCGTGGTATCCACCGCGCCGGTATTGTCGATGGCCGTACTCGCGATGCTCGGGGTCAGGGTTGTGACGATGTCGGTCATGAAGTCCGGCTGACCGAGAACCACATCTGCTTTGGCTCCGTTTGCAGTCGGTATGGTGTTGTAAATCAAGACGCGATCGTTCCCACCATCGGCCACAAAAAGCCGCCGGCCGTCAGAAAGAACGAAGCGCGGGAAATTGAGAGTGCCTTCGCAGCGCGCCGGGTATGTACCATTGCTGAAAGCTGTGCAGAGGGCGTTCGCATAATTCGGCACTGCCGACGTCAGGTCTGGCTGTCCAATGACCACATCCGCCGGTTGCGCACTGTTGGTTGGGATCTGATTCCAGATCAGAACGCGGTTATACCCTAAGTCAGCGACAAAAAGGTGAGTTCCATCCGAGGTCACGGCGACCGGGTTCAGCAGCCGCGCGGCAGTTGTAGAGGGACTCGAACCCGCGCTGACGGTAGGAGCGAACGCCACGTTGAACCCGTTTTGCCCGAGAACCACATCCGCCGGCTGATTGTTGCTGGTCGGGATGCTGTTCCAGATCAAAACCCGATGGTTCTGAGTATCGGCGACAAACAGTTTTCCGTTTTGAATCCAAACGCCCTGCGGCCCGCGCAGCGAGTTCGCGTTGATAGGCTGGGGGCTCTGAAACGCAGTGAAATTCGCTTGCCCCAAAACAATGTTTGGAGGAGTCGTCGAATTTGGCGGGATGTTGTTCCAAAGAAGAACTCTGTTGTTGTCCGTGTCGGCAATGGCGAGGACTCGTCCATCCGTGCCAACGGCAATCGGGGCATTCATGCTGCCGGCGGCATTCGTTGGCACGTCAGAACGACCGCTCACGGAACTCATAAAGCTCGTTTGTCCAATGACGCGAAAAGCGCTATAGCCGCACAGCCAACACCGGCTCGAGGGATGACTTGCGGACACGACGTCCTGCCTCGTTCCAGGTATCTGGCTGGTATCGAACATCAGTACTCTGTTGTTCTCTGGATTCGCCCCCAACCGATTGTCGTCGGCGACATACAAGACGCCGCCCGAATACGCCAGCCCACTGGCGCCACCCAAAAGGTATTGCTGTGTGCCGTCGATACCATCAGTGAACGTGCCCTGACCGATTACTGCTCTCGCAGCCTGCCCGGTAGTGAATCCGTCCGCGTACACAGAGATCGCAGACAGGGTTAAAAGTATGACGAGACTGAACTTTCTCAAACAAAAGGCCCCAAAACTAGCTAAGTATAACAGCGGGTGGGACGTAGGTTAGATCATCTTGGTTGCGTCAAAGCCATTCCACCGCGACGTGTACAATTTTGAGCGATGGCGCTTCTCGATCGGATTCAACAGGATATCGTCGCGGCGATGAGGGCAAAGGACGAAGCGCGATTGAGTGCTCTGCGCATGGCGAAGTCCGCCCTGAAGAAGCACGAAATTGACTCGATGAAGCCGCTTACGGAAGCCACGGAAATGCAAATGCTTGGCACGCTGATCAAACAGCGCCAGGAATCCGCCGAGCTGTTCCGAAAGGGTAACCGGCCGGAGCTGGCCGAAAAAGAAGAGGCGGAGATTCGTCTGCTCGAGACTTATCTTCCGGCGGCTCCTTCGCAGGCCGAGCTTGAGGACGCCGTAAACGCGGCTATCTCCGAAACGGAAGCGACCTCGGCGAAGCAGATGAGTGCGGTGATGAAGGCGGCTTCCGCTAAGCTGAGTGGAAAGCGAGTGGACGGACGGACTCTCAGCGAGCTCGTTAAACAGAAATTAAGCTAGTTTTGTGTCGCTCTGACGCGACTCGCACCTGTCATCTCAAACCAAGCGGCGGTATTCAAATTCATGAAAAAGCCACCCGGACCGAGGGGCTTGGACGTATTGGGTTTCTTCGGAAAGAGAACGGCGTCGAGTACGCTCGGTTTCCTCCAAAAGACCGCCCGAGATTTCGGTCCCCTCTCGTATTTCCGCATTCTTCATCAGCATACTTATCTCGTGAATGACTCGGATCTGATCAAGGAGATCCTCGTCGTTCAGCAGCACCGGTTCCAGCGAGATGTTGGCGCGACCGTGCTGCGCGAGCTTGTCGGGGACGGGGTGCTGACGCTCGAAGAGCCGCGCCACCGGGAACGTCGCCGCATACTGCAGCCCGCCTTCCACCGCGACCAGATTGCGTCCTACGTCGAGATCATTGGGAATGAATCAAAACGGCTGTTGCCAGGCTGGCAGAATCGAACACAGGTCGACATGGGCGAGGAGATGCGCCGGCTGACTCTGTCGATTATCGGAAGTTCGCTTTTCGGGCCGGACTTCCGCGACAGCGCGGCACCAATCTCCGCGGTCCTAGGGCGCGTTATGAAAGGGGCCGGCCGCATTGCGCCTTTCGTCACGTTTGTTAAACCGGTCACCCGGTCTTACCGCCGGCTCGCGCCGAAGGGACCGAGTCTGTTCTTTCCGTCTGAGCGGAAAGAGCTGGACGCCGTTCTCCAGCCCTTGATCGATCGCAAAAGATGCTCCGATTCCAAAGACGTGTTATCGCTTCTGCTCGGTCAGACCGAAGGCGAACTTGATGACGAAGATATCCGGAACGAAATGGTTGCATTCGTTCTTGCGGGGCACGAAACGACGGCAACAGCTCTGACTTGGGCCTGCGACCTCCTTGCGGCAGAGCCGGCAATGCAGGCGCGGCTGGCTGACGAGGCGCAGTCGGTTTTGGGCGATCGTACCCCTACTCCCGATGACCTGCCCAGGCTACGTTATGCCTCGCTCGTTCTCAACGAAACTCTGCGGCTTTATCCGCCCGTACCTCTCTTTGGCCGTCGCGTCCACGAGTCCGTTACTCTCGCCGGATATGAGTTGCCGGTACGCTCGACCGTGCTTCTCAGTCCGTATGTCACGCAGCGGGACCCTCGGAACTTTGAGGATCCCGAAGAGTTCCGGCCCGAGCGTTGGGAGGCGGGACCTGGTGCTTTTCCGAAGTTTGCCTTCTTTCCTTTTGGCGGGGGCGCCAAAATGTGCATTGGCGAACCGCTCGCCCGGACGGAAGGCGTACTCATTTTGGCTGAACTGATGCGCCGCTACCAATTCGCTTCGGTCTCCGGCACACGAGCCCAACCGACGGCCCGGGTGACACTGCGGCCGGCGCAGCCGGTGTTGCTAACCGCACAGCTTCGAGAGAGAGCGCACGCGCAAGCAGCTACGGCACCGGATCATAGAGAGGGCGGGCGTTACCCTTAGCCATTTCGGGATGGATCTTTTTCTGTACCTTGGCGATCGCCTCGGCGAAATCCCCGGCATTGTGCAGAGTAAATACCGTGCCGTGACAGGCATTTGTCAGATGGTGAATGGCGTCGGGGAACTCGCTACCAGGCGTTGCTGAGAATTTGAAGTAGAAAATCGGGCGGCCGTTGGTTCCACACGAACTGAACATTTGACGCGGAAGCTTTTCGAGGATGCGTGCGCTTGGACCCAGGAAGATAATCGCCTCCGGCGGATCGGCGCGCTGGATTTCGGAGTTCACCAGATTTGTGAGCAGATTGGACCACCCCGTTTGCCCGAGATTACGGTAGGATACCGTCCCGAGTTCCAGGTCCTGCAAGGAACGAAAGAGTTTGCGAAAGCTGTGCGGCGTGAAATTCTCGTCCCTGAAGATCTCCCGCTGCTGATCGAGGTTGAAAGCCGTCACACGCACGGAATCGGGATGAAGAGTGCGCAGTAGTGATCCGAGCGAGTTCATCAGGAATGCTCGATCCCAGGCACGCAGGCCCAAGGCCTTCGGAAAGAGGGGCGCCGCATCGAGAAGGACGTCAATCCGCGGGCCTTTTTGCCGGATTTCAGAATCGCCCGACCAGAATTGAACAGAAGCCGATGCCGCGGTATTCGGAGCCATGGCGATCTGTACCATCCGCTCTTTCCCGCGCAGTTGAGCCTTCTCTTTCCAGCTCCTTCGGAAGCATCGATTGCGATCGTCCATGACCAGGAGGTCCACCGGATACTCGCCCTCACCCACGGTGAACACGCCGCTCCACTCAGCCTGTGCGTGAAAGCGATTCCACCGGAAATCGTTGCTTCTTTTAGCGGGGATTACGGGTAATTGGAACCGTTCGCCCAGAATGACACGCGCGCTTCCCCTGGGTTTTACCCGAATGTAAGAGACGATATGGCTGGCCCGGCCGCCAAACTGCGCCAAGGGGCAATCGACTATGAATCGCACTTCGAACCGGAACGCAAAATTTAAAACGGGAGAAAAATTCTGAACTCCGCAGCTAAGCGGCGGCCCGGGTGACCGATCCTCCATGGCCGCCTCGACCAATTGCGCGTCCGCCTGTCGCTCGATTGGATATTGAGCCTGCGCCAATGCGGCGAACAGCAGGATCAGAATCGAATGGCAAACCCTATGCAGACCGATTTCCCCGCTTTGATTCGATTGTAATGGCTTCGAGCCGAGAGGGGAGGCTAAACCGCTTTAATTATTTTCGCCTCGTGGCCGCTCTGTTTCGCCATGTCCGAATCAAGGTCGGGCTGCCGAGCAGGGCAGCGAGGAGTAACAGCGGCAATGATCCTGGTTCAGGTGTAATCACCCCGTTCAGACCCCCCTCCAAACCGCCGCTTACACCGCCGTTCCCAGTACCGTTCCCGCCGCCGAAGGGTATCGTCGAGTCTCCCGCACCGGTTGCGTAAAACAGACCTTGGCCCAGGAACGGTCCTACATCAGTCAGATCAAAGGAGGTCGGCCGGTCGGAAGCGCCGCAGGCACGGACGAGCACGGCGATCCCGAACAACGACAGTTTCGCCGTTTGAGCAGCGTATGATCTGGGCTGACCTGCTGGCCGCCAATGC
>JBJMGJ010000007.1:0-9040 GCA_045807965.1 Bryobacteraceae bacterium
CTACGGCTACAGCCCGTACTAATCCGTAGAGAGCGCTGGAACTGGCTCGCAACGGTTACAATACGCGAGAATGGCTGCTGCGGAACGAGAAGATCTTCTCGAGGGGCATCAATCTGCTCCTTCACAGGAACCCGGTGGTCTCGCGAGATGCGCTCGCGAACCTATTCACATCCCTGGCAGCATCTAACCGCATGGCGTGCTGCTCTCGCTCGATGGGACTTCGCTGGTCGTCCTGCAAGCGAGCGAGAACGTCACGGCGCTTTTCGGGCGGAGCATCTTCGACGTGCTCGGCAAGACCCGGCCCGACCTCCTCGGGCCCGCTCAGGCCGAGACCATCGTTCGCGGGCTGCAGAGCCCATCCCTCGAGAAAATCCGCTATTTGTCGGGTCCTTCAACGCTTCGAGGCAAGATGGCGAGCTTCGTGTTTACAACGTCATCGGGCACCGCCAACAAGGCTGCTTAATCGCTGAATTCGAAGCTGTCGTTCAAGATCAGACCATCTCGTTTCAGAATCTAAATCCGTTGGTAAGGATTTTCATGGCGAGATTGCAGGACGTCAATACCGTCGCGGAACTCTCACAAATGGCCGCCGAAGAGGTCCGGCGCCTGACGGGATTCGATCGGGTGTTGGTCTATCGTTTCGATACGGATTGGGACGGGCACGTCATCAGTGAATCTCACGACGATGCTGTTTCGTCGTATCTGGATCTTTGGTTTCCAACCTCCGACATTCCGGCTCAGGCGCGTCAGCTTTATGGTCTAAACCGCTTACGGATGATCCCGCGGAAGCAAAGCGAAATTGAGATTGCCGGCGAACTGCGAAACGCCGTTATCAGTGTCGTGCTCCGCAAAGCCGAAGAGCTGGCGGCCGTCTCTGCTGAATTGAGGCGATCCGATAAGGAACTGGAAGCGTTTTCCTACTCCGTTTCGCATGACCTTCGAGCGCCATTTCGTCACATCGCCAACAACGGCGTCGGCTTCAAGCAGGCGTACGCCAACAAACTCTTCGGCGTGTTCCAGAGACTCCATTCAATAAGAGGAATTCGAAGGCACCGGAATCGGGCTTGCCAATGTAAGGCGCGCCGTCGGTAAGCACGGTGGCCGAACATGGGCCGAATGGGAGATCGACAAGGGAGCAACTTTCTATTTCTCGCTTCCGAAACGACTGGTCCCGGAGCGGGGTGTCGATGCGCAAACCAATCGTGTTGGTGGAGGACAGCTCACAAGATATCGAACTGAGCATTGCGGCACTTACCAGAGCCCGCCTCGTAAATGAGGTGATCATCCTCAGGGATGGCGAGGAGGAGAAGGGCAATCCTGCTTTAGTGTTGCTGGATATCAAGCTACCGAAGGTGGACGTCTCGAGGTTCTGAAGTATGTGAAGCATGATCCGGAGTTGAAAAGCATCCCGGTCGTTATGCTTACAAGCTCCCAGGAAGAACCGGATTTGGCAAAGAGCTACGAGCTTGGGGCGAATGGGTATGTCGTGAAGCCGGTGCGCTTCCAGGATTTCGCCAAAGCGGTCCAGGACCTTGGCGGATTCTGGGCGGTCCTGAACGAGCCTCCGCCGGGAAGTGTACGTTCTAAGAGAAACCAGCAAGAATGGCCTCGGCGCTTTCAATTCTCTATCTCGAAGACAGGAGCGGACGGGGCCGTCTCGGTCAAGGACAACGGTATTGGCTTCGAACAGCAATATGCCGATGACGTGTTCGGGATGTTTAAACGACTCCACGGCAAACAATACCCGGGCACCGGAATCGGCTTGGCTAGCATGCGCAGGGTTATCGCGCAGCACGGCGGACGCATTTGGGTCGAATCGGCTCCGGACCAGGGCACTTCGCTTTTCTTCACCATGAAGGCCGTCTAAGCCGTAAACGACTCTAGGTCGCTTCGCTGAGTAGCGTGCGAACGTATCTATCGACGACCTCGGTTGCCGGCCCATAAATCGCCTCATGAAATGATGTCGCCCCGGTGGACCGTTCCAGGTTTAACTCCACCGTGTGCGCTCCAGCATCCCGCGCCAGTTCCACGAAGCCGGCCGCGGGATAGACGTTTCCGGATGTTCCAATGGAGAGGAACAGGTCCGCATCGGCCAGTGCTATTTCAATCTGGTCCATATGCATCGGCATTTCGCCGAACCAGACCACGTCCGGGCGCATGGTGCCCAGCCGCCCACAAGCTGAACATGGAGAAGCTGTCGTCAGATCTTCGGTACAGCGAGTCCTGTTCCCGCAGCCATTACAGCGAGCTTTCAGCAGTTCGCCGTGCATGTGAAGAAAGCTGTGCGAACCGGCGCGCTCGTGCAAGTCGTCGATGTTTTGCGTGACAACCATCACCTTTCCGGGCCAGGAGCGCTCCAGTTCGGCCAAAGCGAAGTGAGCTCGGTTGGGGCGCACTGTTCCTGAAAGCAGTTGTTGCCGCCGCTTGTTGTAGAACTGATGGACACGCGCCGGATCGCGAGCGAAGGCAGCGGGCGTGGCCACATCTTCGATATTCACTTTGGCCCATATCCCGTCGGGATCACGAAACGTTTCGAGTCCTGATTCGCGCGATATACCGGCGCCGGTCAGAATCACGATCTTGCCGGAATGAACGTTACCTTCGCTGCTCGCCTGCACCTTGAACCGCAATCTGCTCGCTTTTGTCGCGCCAATTCGCGATCAGCTGTTTCATACTTGTCGCGTTTGGCCATTCCGGATGTTTGCTGAGGAAGTCCTGCAGCTGATCTGCCGCGCGACCGGGCTGATTCTGACGAGCGTACACCTCGGCTAACAATAGCTGCGGATGTGAGAAGTGGTCAGGATCGAGGTGCGTGGCAAGGGAGAGATGCTTTTCCGCGGCATCCAGTTGACCGGCGAACGCGTAGGCCGTACCAAGTTGCGAATGCGCAAGCGCGTCCTGGGGACGGCGTCTCGCGGCGTCGCTGTTGTACTTCAAGGCGTCTTTCAGCTTCCCAAGGTTAAGCAGAACGCCCCCCAGATTCACAAGTGGTTCATACGCTCGAGGGTCGGCTTCGAGACCTCGACGGAAGTAGGTTTCGGCTTCGGCATAGCGCTGACTCTGGTAAGCCATCGTTCCGAGCTGATTCCAGGCAGCCGCGAACCTTGGATCGATCTCGACGGCTCGACGCAAACACTGCCGCGCACTATCGAAGTCATGCTTGGAAATTCTTTTCTGTGCTTGCCGGTACTCGCGGAGGGCAAGCTCAGGAGTCTGCCATTCGCGCGCCGTGATCGTAGCGCCCGAGCCCTCCCGGTTCACGCTTCCTTCCTCCGCTTGAACCTTGAGCGTGATTTGCCCACGATGGTCCGCCGTGGCAGCGCTGATTTCCACGGTTTTCCGCGATTCGCCGCCAAGTTGGGAAGAGACTAAGAGCGTATAGGTTCCGGGCTGAATGTTCTTGAAGCGAAAGTGGCCATCAGGTCCGGCGAGCGCCGACACAGAGAAGGGATTCGACACCGCGTGTAGTTGGACGGAGGCCATCCGATGCGGCAGAATTTCACCGCGCACGCCAAATGTAGACGTCGTAGCCGCCACGCCTAAAGTGGGAACAAGAAGCGCCAAACGTATTTGTCTCAGCATTTCGTCCTGCCGAAGTACTCCCATAGTAGACCGCGATGTGCGGTGTCGATATAGCCTATGTTTGTGGCTAAGAATGAGAGCGCGGAGATTCTATCGGTTGATGGACGCGAGGTACGAATCACTCATCCGGACAAACTCTATTTCTCGAAGCAAACACGCCTGACAAAGCTGGAACTTGTTCGATATTACCTATCCGTTGCACCTGCGGCCCTCGCCGGCATTCGCGATCGGCCGCTTGTCCTGAAACGGTTTGTGAATGGAGCCGAAGGCGAGGCCTTCTACCAGAAGCGCGCACCGACGGAACGGCCCGACTGGCTGCGGACGGTCACCCTGGCGTTTCCGTCTGGGCGAACCGCCGAGGAGGTCGTAATCGATGATCCGGCGGGATTAGCGTGGGTAGTCAATTTGGGTTGCATCGAGTTGCACCCGCATCCGGTGCGGTCGGGCAATCTGGATCATCCGGACGAGTTGCGCGTTGATCTCGACCCGGGTCCTGGAACGACTTGGCCCGACGTGTGTCTAGTTGCGCTTGAAGTGAAGGCGTTCCTTGAGGAAGTGGGTCTGCGAGGCTGGCCGAAAACGAGCGGCTCGCGGGGCATGCACATCAACGTGCGGATCGAACCACGCTGGGGTTTTACGGACGTTCGCCGGGCTGCACTCGCATTATCGCGGACGATCGAAGAGCGCGCTCCAGCCATTGCGACTTCGAAATGGTGGAAGGAGGAACGCCACGGAGTGTTTCTCGATTACAACCAGAATGCGAAAGACCGCACAACGTGCTCGGCCTATTCGGTGCGTCCACTTCCGGATGCTCGGGTCTCCACACCCCTACATTGGGAAGAGGTGGAGGGAAGCGATCCGACCGCGTTCACGGTTCTCACCGTTCCGGAGCGCTTCGCCAAAATAGGCGACCCGCATGCGGACATCGATCGTTGGCCAGGCTCGCTCGATAGTCTGTTGGAGCTCGCGGACCGACATGACAAGGCGGGATTAGGCGACGCGCCCTGGCCCCCTCACTTCCGCAAAACAGCAGCTGAGGGGAAACGAGTCGCACCATCCCGCTCGAAAGCTCCCGTGAAAGCTCCGCGCAAACAGATGCCTCTGCTTGTGGTTGCTAATTCACCCGGCAAAGAAAATGCACTCGCAGGTCTCGAAAGATGGAAAGCGCGACATCCTGACGCGGCCTCTCATCTGGCCGCGGACGACGTTTTGGTGGACTCTATGCGGGGCAGATCGTCTACATGGACGCGAATCCGTGTCAACCTGCGGAATGTGCCGGAACAACTCCGGCCCGCGGGCGAAACGCCAGATCCGGATGACGATCCAACGCGCCCAAGGCCAGCTCTCGATCAACCCAAACGCGCTCCGAAGAAGAAAAAAAGCGCGGAGGGGAGAGCTTCCTGATCTGCCCCGAATCGAACTTTATGCGTACTGCAGCTGGTGTTTGCCCTCCCTGATCTCCTCAATGATCTTGTTGTTGAATGCAGGTATATCGTCTGGTTTGCGACTGGTGACCAGGCCGTTGTCCGTCACAACCTGTTCGTCCGTCCATTCGCCGCCGGCATTTTGAATATCTGTTTGAAGCGATGGCCACGAAATTAGTTTCCTTCCGCGGACGACGTTGCTTCTACTAGCATCCATGGTCCGTGACAAATTGCGGCAACGGGTTTCCGGGCATCGAAGAATGACTTCACGAAGGCGACCGCATCCTTGTTCTGCCGAAGGTGGTCCAAATTCATGACGCCGCCGGGCAGCAAAAGCGCGTCGAAATCGGTTTCCTTAGCTGATTTCAGATTGAGGTCTACGGGGAGTGATTGACCCCAATCGGTGCGATCCCAGCCTTTGATCTGCCCGTCTTTTCGGGGCGATGACGACCGTTGTTGCGCCGGCGTCTTCAAGCGCCTTCTTGGGTCTACTAGCTCCACGTATTCAAATCCGTCCGGTGGCCAGGATTGCCACTTTTTGTTGGCTACATTACCGCTTACATTTCTGTTCAACAGTTCGATCCGAACATTTCGTCCCCGTTTCGGACAGAATCACCCGAGAAACACTCGTAGAAAATCGGACAGAACCGATGTTAGTTTTTAGGGCTCTTCTCACGGCCGCGAGCTGGATTGGATGTTCCGACGAGATCGGGAGAACGCTCTGCCCCCAGCGTCTGCCGCTGAGTGGAGGGATCAATGCGCTTCGTACGCTCGAACGGCTCGAGCTTTTCGGAAATTCCCGTTTTCAAAGCGCGCAGAATACCTTCGAGGACCCGAACGTCGGCGTATCCTTCTTCGCCGTCCGGTTCCGGATCGGTTCCGTTTAGTATGCAGTCCGAGAAATATTTCATCTCCCCACCAAAATGGTCGGTATTCTTGAACCTTTCCTCCTTCTGCTTCTGACCAATGGTGACTTTCTGCTGCAGGGGGACACCATACATATAGCCAGGGCTCATCACGACATTCCCTTTCGTGCCGACAACGGTGTAGCAATCGATGCCGTTGCCGTAATACGAAACGGTAAACTGCGCAATCCTGTTCTCCGGGAACCGCAGCGTTACCGCAACAGTATCGTCGAAATCACCCAGCTCGGACCCCGGATGGCGTGTCCCGACGGCTGACGCAACCTCGATGGGTTCCGCACCGAAGATATAGCGGGCCGCGTTCAGGGGATAAGGTCCCATATCCAAAACAGGACCGGCGAGATCCCCATTCTGAGCGCGGTGGTTTTTCGGATCCACCATTTGTGCGAAAACAGAGCTGAAAAAATGAACTGTGCCGAGTTCGCCGTCCCGAATCTTTTCGATAAGGTCAAGCGTGGCCGGCTCGAAATGTAGCCGGTAAGCGACCATCAGCTTTGCGCTTGAACTCTTCTGAGCATCCAGGATCTGCTTACATTTTTCCGTGTTCACCTCGAGAGGCTTCTCTGCGAGCACATGAATACCGGCGTTCAGCGCAGGAATAGTGAACTCGGCATGACGCCAGTTGGGCGTCGCTAAGTAGATTGCATCGAAGACTCCCGACTTGAGAGCATTTTCGAACTGATCATAGGTATAAATGTTCGTGACGCCGTATCGCTCGCCGACTTCGCGCGCCTTTGCCGGATCCGAGGTGACAAAAGCGGTCACTTCAGAGTTGCCGGTGTGTTCCACGCCGGGCAGCATTGCTTCCTGGGCAATGTCGCCCAGTCCGACGATGGCATAGCGAACCTTCTTGTCTGATCCCAGGCCTAGGGCTTCCTTAATACTCACGAGGGTCTCCGGTTCATAGATGCCCTCCGAAACACACTGTGACGATGCGAATGACCACTAGCGCGGATACGGATGTCCGCGCAGAATGGTAAACGCACGGTAGATCTGTTCCATAAGCACCGCCCGTGCCAGCTCATGCGGGTAGGTCATGGCTGAGATAGATAAGAGGAGATCGGCGCGATCCCGCCATTCCGGCGGCAATCCGTCATGCCCCCCCACCAGAAATACGAGATCCTGGCCGATCAGTTCGGCTTTCCGGAAGATATCCGCGAACTGATCGGAGTTTATAGGCTTGCCGGCTGGATCGAGCAAGATTTTCCGAGCGCTTCCATGCCGGGCAAAAAGGTCGAACTTGGAGGGCAGAATTTCGCGCTGCGTGCAATCACAGTATCGGGTCGCACGCTTCAAAAACTCAGCCGCGATGGCATTTGCATGCGTGTCTCGCGGCTTGCCGATGAAATAGATGGAGACTTTCACGGCCTGCCAGCCGACCGAGGCCGCGGGTGTCCATTACTAGTACGATGGGTTACACCGCCCGGGCTCGATTTGCTAAACGGACCAGCGAAACGATATTGTTGGAGGTACAAACTGGCGGCTCGCCTCTATGTTATAGCCGCATCACGACTTCGCCGACAGGACATCCATGGCTTCAACAGTTTGGAAGGGGTATATCTCGTTTGGGCTCATCACGGTTCCGGTGCGCCTCTATACGGCCGCTCGCACAGAGCGGGTGAGTTTCAATCAGATTCACGGAGTGTGCGGCAGCCGCATCAAGCAGCAAACGTTCTGTCCGCATTGCGATCGCGTTATCGAGCGCAGTGAGCTGGTTAAGGGATACGAGGTAGAGAAAGACCGCTACGTCATCGTGAATGACGAGGAAATTAAGACTGTTGCGCCGCCCTCGAGCGACAACATGGAGATCTACGAATTCGTAAAGGCGGAGGGCATCGATCCGATTTACTTCGACGCATCTTACTTCATGGTGCCCGAAGAAGCGGGGAAGAAGGCGTACCACTTGCTCTTCGAAACCATGAAGAAGTCCGGATACAGCGCTATCGCGAAGATCACGATGCACCAGCGCGAATATACGGTCACCGTACGCCCCCACTCGGACGGGTTGCTGCTACACACGATGTATTACCCGGAAGAAGTTCGCGACGTCCCCGAATTTCGCCGGGATCACAATGTAACCGTAAAGCCGCAAGAAGTCGAGCTGGCACAGAAGCTGGTGGAAGGTCTGGCGGCCGAATTCGATCCGTCTAAGTATCACGACGAGTATCAGGGCCGGCTCACGCAGATGATCGAGGCCAAGCGAGAAGGCCAGAACGTGGAAGCCGAAGCGCCGAAAAAGCGTGCACCCGTTATCGATCTGATGCAAGCCCTCCAGAAAAGCCTGGGAGAGCTTCCCCAGCGCAAACCGGCGGCTGCCGCACCTGCACGCGATATTTCAACAGCCCAACCCGCGAAGAAACAGGCCGGAGCCAGGCGCCAGGCCGCTCGTACGGCAAACGGCTAACGGCCAGCGAGCCAGTGAAATTGTTCCGCGCTCAGCGGCACCACCGAAAGCCGGCCCTGCTTCACGAGCGGTGAGTCCGCAAACAGCTTTTCCGCTTTGATCTCGCCCAGCCCTTTCGGCTGATCCAGTCGCTTGCCTGCCTTCACTCGGACCTTGGGGACCTTCGGATCCGAGATATCTACGCTGACGACCGAGGCAGTACCGACCGCCTGCCGTTCCTTACCCGTGTGGTAGTACACCAGCTTGTCCCCGGCTTTCATCTCGCCCAAGTGTCGGAGAGCGACTGGGTTCGAGACTCCGTCCCACAACGTGTCGCCATCACGTTCCAAGTCTTCGAACGAGTACTGATCGGGCTCTGATTTCAGCAGGTAAGGCATTTCCGATCATAGTAGCTCTTCACCCACTTATCTCTACCCCGTACCGCGTAGATCTCTTGCTCGATGGGAACCCGCCGAAATGATCCCTAGGCTCACAGGTTGAGCTCGTGAAGGCATATGAAACTACTTCTCCCGGCCGCGTTCCTGACAGTGGCTTCCGCAGTCCTCTTCGGTGCGCCCGTGAGCGTCACTTGCGGAGCTCCGTCCATTTCCAGTGTGACCTCCAGTTCTCAGTTGAACGCGAATTGCACGTCTTTCACCAATGGCTCGTCCTACACGGGAGGTGGCGCGACAGCGACCGCCAATGTTGCCTTAGAGTTAGCCGCAAAC
>JBJMGJ010000008.1:0-9443 GCA_045807965.1 Bryobacteraceae bacterium
ACAGCTCGTACTGATCGGTACGGGGAATCCACCGTTTTCCCAGCCCGCGAAATTCGAAATTGACATCTGAGTCTAACGGGTGAGAACGCGGATGCTGAGAAAAACAAGGTTAGTTTCAATTCTCAGTCTGTCGGCGCTCCTCGCCGGCTGTACCGCGCGTGTGGGCTATGGCACCTACGATCCGGGCTACTCGGACTATCACACCTTGGGGACCGGGCGAAGCGAATTATTACAACCAATGGGTTGTTGAGACGCATCGCCCGGACCGCGATTACCGCGACTGCGACACGAAGAGCAACGTGAGTATTGGCAATAGCGCCACGCGCATCCGGATCGCCGATAGGCGAGTTCCATGTCACCCTAAGGGTGAAAACGAGCGTCGAGCAGATCGAGTTCGCGCTCCAGATGCCGCCACACCTCATCGTGTATCTTATTTTCGTTTCTAAGACGTAGCGCGACGTTTCTTTCGATTGACCGGAGCTGTTGCGCGATCTGCTCGTGCTTCGCGATTTGAGCACGCGTCGCTGACTCAGAGACAGAACCGTCGCCTTCTTCGAGCAAGGCCAGGCGCCTCTGGTAAAACCCGCTCAAATGATCGAAGGTCCTCGCTTCCCCCTCGGCGTTTGACTCCCTGATCTTGTCCAACTCGCGCAGAGCGGCCGTAATCATTTCGCGCCGGGCCAACTGCTCTTCCCTTTCAGCATGCGTCGCCGCGCTCAACCCCAAGCGCCGGATTAGAGGCGGCAAAGTGAGACCCTGCAAGACGAGCGTTACGAAAATGACGCAAAAGGTAAAGAAGATAATCAGGTTCCGGTGGGGGAACGGGGTACCGTCGTTCAAAGTCTCTGGAAGGGAAAACGCGGCAGCCAACGCCAAGACGCCGCGCATTCCCGACCAGCCCACGATGAAAATGGCTCGCGGAGTAAACAGGATGGATGAAGAAGCCCCACCCGTGTTTGTGAATCGTTGAACCAGCCAGGCGCTAGGGTAAACCCACAACAATCGCAGCGCAATCACCAGGAGCGTGAAACAGCTGGCCGTCCAGAGCAAGCCCGCGACGCTCATTCCGCGGATCTCAGAAAGCATGGCCGGTAACTGCAGACCGAGCACAAGAAACACAACTCCGTTCAGGATGAAATCGAGCGTGCGCCACACCGCGGTGGAGTCGATACGAGCGTTGAGCGAGTAGAAGCCGTAACTTCTTCGGCCCAGAAAAATGCCGCAGGCCAAGGTCGCCATCACCCCCGAGCAGTGCGCGCTCTCAGCGGTCAAATACGCAATGTAGGGCGTGATGAGGCTGATCGTGATCTCGATAGACGCTTCCGAGATTTTGCTCTGGACGAACTGGATGACTTTCCCCACGCACAGGCCGATTGCGATGCCGAAGAAGATCAGGTAAAGCAGCTCTCCTACGCCTTCCAAAACACTAGGCGTCTTTCCTGTGACCAGCAGGGCGGCGGTGAACTTCAGTGCCACCAGGCCGCTGCCATCATTCACCAGGCTCTCAGCTTCGAGTAGGTCTGTAATCACCTGCGGTATGCCCAAACGGCGCGCAGTTGCGGCTGCGGAGATGGGATCGGTCGTAGCAACAACAGCCCCGAGTACCATGCCTAATCTCCAGTCGAAACCCGGAACGATCCAGCGGATACCCGCCGCCACTCCGAATACCGTGAAGGCCACCAGCCCGAAAGCAAGCATCAGAATGCTGGGAAGATTACGGCGGAAATCACGCCAGGATGTCTGGAACGCCGCGGAGAATAATAACGGCGGCAAGAAGACAAAAAACACAACCGAAGGATTGAGAACAACGCGCGGCGCAGCGGGGATTAAGCTGAGAAGAAGGCCGCCTATAACGAGAATGATGGGATAGGGCGTGGTTAGCCATTTCGCAATCACTGCAAAGGTTGCAACCAGGAGAATGAGCGCCAACAGGAGCAACTCGACGTGACTAAAACCCTGCATAGAGCTTGCGATCAAGATAGCGCAGCGAACGCCTTGTGAGTTCTCATCCAGACTCCGCGATGCGGAACCAAGGGCAGGCGGTAACGCGAGAGTTCTCGGTATTTCGGATAGAACCATCTCGCCACGCGATTCTGTCCGACACCGTCGCGGTTGAGGAACCACTTGAAAGGCGCCTGGTGTATTGGTTCAAAGACGTACGCGCCGTCCAGAGTCTCGGACTGACGATGAGAACTCCTGGACACGATGGGGAACTGATGCTCGGCTCGTTGCTGTCGGAAGGCGTTATTCGGACTCGCGGCGACGTGATCGAAGTACGTCATCTTGGAACGCCTCCTTCGAACGAGATCACGGCAGAGTTGGGAAGACACGTCGATGCGGAAGCGTGGCGCCTCGCGCGTGCGAATTTCATCAGCTCCAGCTGCGGTGTGTGTGGGAAACGCGCTTTGGACAGCATTGATCAGCCGTTTACGCCACCGTCCCAATCCACTATGTCGGTTCATTCGCGAGTAATTTCGCAGCTTCCCGATACGCTTCTCGCCCATCAAGCGGCATTCACGAGAACAGGCGGTTTGCATGCAGCCGCATTGGCTACCAGCTCAGGAGAGATTTTACAGGTCTTCGAGGACGTGGGACGACATAACGCGCTCGACAAGCTCCTCGGGTGGTGTGTTCTTCAGGATCTTCTTCCGCTCGAGAACAAGATCGTGTTTCTCACCAGCCGGAGCAGCTTCGAGCTCGTACAGAAAGTCGTGGTCGCGGGCGGACACATGATCGCAACGGTAGGGGCGCCGTCGAGTCTGGCTGTCGAAACGGCGCGCACATACGGAATCACGCTCGTGGGCTTTGTCCGCGGAGACCGATTCAATGTGTATGCGGGCGAGGGGCGGATAAACTGGGGATGAGTGAAGCTGCGCTTTCGTAGAAACAGTTTGCGCCTGCGTGTAAACCAGCTCGAAGTCAGGAGTCTGGCCAATGGAACTGCCGTGACCGAAGAAGTTCTGTTTCCGGGCAACGTGCGGATGACGTATGCCTTGCAACCTTCGCGCGAAGATTCACCGCAAGCGAACTACGATAGCGGCAACATCTCGGTGTGTGCTCCAGAACATCTCGTGCGCGATTGGGCGGAAGGTAATGGGATTGGGCTCTACTTCGAGTTGCCTGCCGGGAATTCAGTATTGAGTGTGGCCATCGAAAAAGATCTGGAGTGCATCGACGGCCCCGAGGAAGAGAAAGACCCGGACGCATTCCCCCGAACCGCCGAAAAGGCGTGCTGATCAGCTAGCTCCGCTGCGCGTCCCGGTGCCGCTCTTTGCTTGCAAATCCCGCTTTTTTCAAACGCTTATTGATCTCACTCGCAATGAGTACGGAGCGATGGTGACCGCCAGTACAACCGAACGAGATCGTCAGATAGCTCTTTCCCTCACGAATGTAGTGAGGCAGAAGATAGATAAGCAAATCTGAAATTCTGTTGATGAACTCGGCCGTTTGCGGGAACGAACGGATGTAGCGGGCAACACTCGGATGGCGGCCGGTCAAATGTTTGAACTCGGGAATGTAGTTTGGGTTCGGCAGGAATCTGACATCAAAAACAAGATCGCTATCGGCGGGCACACCATACCGAAAACCGAAGCTGTTGATATAAACTACGATGCTTGCCGGGTCGCTCGCATCCTGGAATTTTTCGGTGATCTCCCGCCGAAGATCGTGAACATTCAGCTTCGAGGTGTCGATGTAAATGTCGGCAAGGGCGCGGATCGGATCAAGCTGTTCGCGTTCCGCATGGATGCTCCCGACCACGGTTGATTCTGTACCCAGCGGGTGAGGGCGACGGGTCTCACTGAATCTCCGCCGCAGCACCTCATCATCGGCATCCAGAAAAACGAGTGTTGAGTTCACGCGGTTTTTCAGCGCGGCATAGATTTTCGGAAAGCGCTTGAGCTCTTCTCCTTCCCGGATGTCGATAATGAGGGCCGAACGCTTGTGACTCTTCGAATCGAGCGTCAGATCGGCGAATTTCGGCACAAGCGCAATCGGAAGATTGTCGACCGCGTAGAACCCACAATCCTCAAATGCTTTGAGCGCGGTGAGCTTTCCAGAACCGCTTGTGCCCGTTATGATGACCAGATCCGGAACGGCCCCGGTCTGTGTCGGTGTTGCAGAAACCTCAATCTTCTCGACAGATTTCGGCATGAAAGTTCGAGCATAGCCAAAAGGCCGGGAACAGTCTACAAAAGACACGCCCGAGTCTACTCAATGAGATCAAAGTTCCCATCGGGGCGCTTAATAAGAACCGACAAGCAATTACGGTCCGAATTGCGGAACACCACGTAGTCAGTACCGTCGATCTCAAGCATCGCCTCAGCAAGGGTCATGGGTTTGCGATCTTCGTCGTAGTTAACGCGAAAGACCTTCGGCTTCCGCGCGCTCCCATTAACGCCGGTCAATCGTGGCTCTTCGGCACTGGGTGCGAGGCTAGGCGTCGCGGCGGCACCATCCCAGTTTTCCTTGCCCGATCGCACCGTCTTCGCGTCTCGATGAGTGTCGCGCCACCGATCGCGCTGTTTCAACAACTGCTTCTCCAATTTCTCAGCAGCCAGCGTGAGCGCAACAGTCAGGTCCTCGTCCTGCGCTTCTCCCACCAGCGGATGGTCATAGAAATTCATCAGAATTTCGACCTTATGGAGATGCCGCTCCATTTGATGGACAAAGTGAACTTCTCGTTCACCCCGCTGTTCAGCTACCTTGCTTAGCTTGGAGAGTTTGTTTAATATTCGCGCCTCTAGCTCAGGTGTGAAGTCTCTCGTTTTTCCGGAGTAGATCAGCTTCATAATTGCCTCTACGATCGGTTCCTTTCCGAAAGGTCAGAAGCTTAAAAATACCGCTATCGGTTAGGCGCGTACACGGCGCTGATGTGTCGAAGGAATTTTCATGTCTTCTCGATACTTCGCCACAGTGCGCCTGGTGACTTGAATGCCCTCGGATTGCAGCCGTGCTGTAATTTGCTCGTCCGTGAGGGGGTGGGATGAATCTTCATCGTCAATCATTTTTTTCACTCGACGCTTAACGATCAGCAACGGCGTGTCACTGCCTTGAGGACCCTGAACGCCTTCGGAGAAGAAGTACCGCAATTCGAAAACGCCCTGAGGCGTGTGAGCATACTTATTCGCGACGGCTCGACTGACCGTAGACGGATGAACTCCGATCTCTTCAGCGACCTCTTTGATCATCATCGGCCTTAGGCGATCAATCCCGTCTTCGAGAAACTCACCCTGACGCCGGACGATCGATTGGCACACACGAAGAATCGTGTGTTTTCGCTGCTCGATGTTTTTGATCAGCTGCAGAGCCGACGCGTATCGCTCTTTGACGTAGTTCCTGATATCTTTATTGGGCTCAAGATCGCGGTCGACCATGCGTTTGTATTCGCCGTTCAAGCGCAATACAGGCACATCATCATCGTTCAGGGTGATCACATAATCATCGCCGTCTTTGAAAATGTAGACGTCAGGCTCAACCTGTTTAGCGCCTTGGCTCGAAAACCGCGACCCGGGTTCCGGATCCAATTGCCGAATGACTTTTGCGGCAATCTGAATATGCTCGAGCGGGCGCCCCATCACCTTAGCCAACTGTTGTAGCTGGCGGGCGCCTAACAATTTCAGGTGGTCATGCACAATGGTCCACGCCACACTGTCACGCGACCCGCGCGCTTCCAGTTGAAGCAGCAAACACTCGCGCAAATTCGTAGCGCCTACGCCACTCGGATCGAGCGACTGAACCGCTTTGAGTCCGCCTTTAAGATCGTCAGGCGATAAACCTTCGCCCAAAGCAATCTCTTCGAGTGGAATGGTCAGGTATCCCGAATCTTCCAGGTTGCCAATAATGCTGTTCGCCGCATCCCGGACTCCAGGAGGCAGCAGAGCGATGCTCAGTTGACTCTGCAGATAATCCGCCAGGGTTACGGGCGAAGACAGAAATGTCTCAAAAGATGGTTTCTCGACTGATTCGGAAGCGGGACTCTTGAAGCCCGGATCCAGGTAATCATCGAAGAAGCTGCCGAAATCGATCTCGTCGAAGGGATCCGTTGTCTCTGCTTTCGGCGCGTCCGCGATAACCGGATTCGCGGAACCGTCGAGAGTTGCCGCATCCAGGGGACTGTCAGAGTCGCCAACGGGCTCTGGCGCAAAGTCAAAGGTCGAGACGGTCTCGTTCGCCTCAGAGCTGAGCGCAGTCGACGGATCAGACAGATCGCTAGGTCGCTCGCGCTCGAGTAAGGATTGCACCTCCGCAGGCGTTAGTTCTTCACCAGCCTCGCTCGCCTCCTCGAGAACGGGATTCTCCGCGATCTCGTTCGTGATCATATCTTTCAGCTCCATTCGGTTAAGCTGAAGGACCGTGACCATCTGCACCAGGCCTGGTGTGAGTATCTGCTTCTGCTGCACACCCAGGTGCAGACGTTGCGAAAGCGAACTCATGTGGTTCTCAGTTTAACACCGGAAACGGTATCCCTAAGATAGGGGAAAACTGTAGCTTCCCGCGTCTTTCGCGTAGGATCCAAGCCGAAGTTAGCTTGCGAGGCTAGGGGGCAAATAGAAGTTTTCACCAAGATATATCCGCCGCACCTCAGGATCATGACCCAGCGATTCTGGCGAGCCGGCCCGGAAGATTCTTCCGTTACTAATTATGTAGGCTCGGTCCGTCACCGCGAGAGTCTCCCGTACGTTGTGATCGGTCACCAGAATGCCGATACCCCGCACTTTCAAATCACTGATGATGCGCTGCAGCTCCAAGACTTGAAGTGGGTCGATCCCGGAAAACGGCTCATCCAACAAAATAAAGTCCGGCTGCAACACCAGACAGCGAGCAATCTCGACGCGACGCCGCTCGCCGCCTGACAACATATAGCCTTTGCTGTGGCGTACGGTCTCGAGCCCCAGGTCGGCGATCAGGTTCGACATGCGTTCCCGCCGTTCGCGTCCACTCAGCGGAAGCGTCTGCAGGATCGCCATGAGATTGTCTTCCACCGTAAGCTTCCGAAAGACGGACGCTTCCTGGGGAAGATAGCTGATCCCGCGGTGAGCCCGCTGATACATCGGAAGCTGAGTGATCCGCTGATCGTCCAACAGTACTTCGCCTGAATCGGGACTGACCAAACCGACAATCGTGTGGAACGATGTCGTCTTACCCGCTCCGTTCGGACCCAGGAGACCCACTACTTCGCCTTGCTCCACCCGGACCGAGACACTGTCGACAACCTTGCGTCCGTTATAGGATTTCGAGATCTCGACGGTTTGTAGAATCCGGCTAGGCTTGTCCGGTTGCATTGTCCCTAATCACTCCATCTGTGAAGCCGATGACCCCCGAACTTTTGATCCTACAGATACATTGCAGTTGCCTGACGGGAGGACGACACCTGCCTCCATCATACGAGAAGATTGGCCTGTTACGCTGCAAGGGCGGCCGATGAACGGTCGCAGGCCGGAGTGTTCCCTATGTCCAAACATGCAGAAGCCGAGCTAATTTTGAGGCTTTACGAATTGCGCCGCGATGAAACGATGCGAAAAGCGCGCGACTGGTTCTTTCTCGAATTCAATCCCGATTCAGTTGCGGACTTCAACCGCTCCATGTTCAGCGAGCATAGCGGCCATCTTCGAATGGTGATGTCTTATTGGGACATGGCGGCGGCGCTTGTCAATCATGGCGCAATCAGTCCTGAACTTTTCAATGACACGAATGGCGAACACCTAAGTGTTTTCGCGAAGCTGGAGCCGATTCTGCCGGAGATTCGGGCCAGCATCGGATCGCAATTTCTTGGGAGCCTCGAGAAGCTGGTGGACGCTACGCCCAATGGCCGCGAACGCCTGTTAGCCATTCGCCAACGTACAAAGAGCATTCGATCTCAGTTGGCTAACCGCCAACCAACGTCGGACCAGGCGTAAGGAGCAGCGTTGCTCTTGTGGAGGGCTCACCGGCACAGAGAAGTTCCCCGCGACTCGAGCGGGTGGCTCTTCCACTAATCTTCCTCTTCGCGTGCTTTCGCTTTGCGCACGTCCACCTTCTTTGGGCTGACGAGGACTACCACCTTGCGGCGGCGCTCAACATCCTGCATGGGAAGATTCCGTATCGCGATTTCTGGTACGACAAGCCGCCCCTGAGCGCTGTTTATTATCTCCTGATTGGAGGAAATTGGGGCTGGCTTCTTCGCGCTCTGGATGCGAGCTATGTACTGGCCGCGTGCGCAGTGGCCTACCGACTGGCGAAGATCTTCTGGGGCGAAACGGAAGGGCTGGTCGCGGCTTTCCTGGTTTCCTTTTATCTCGCGTTCTACTTGCCTTCGGCCGTGATCCCTTTCGCTGCCGATGCCGTGATACTCCTGCCGCATCTGCTGGCGATGTACTGCGTTGCGACCGGTCGGTATCTTTGGGCGGGCGCATGGACGGGGATTGCTTTCTTGGGCAACATCAAGGCGGCGTTTGTTCTGGCTGCAATTCTGCTCTGGGCGCTTCCGCAAGCCGGAATTATTGTTCTCGGTTTCCTGCTTCCAGTCCTCCTCGGGGCCGGACTGCTGAGCATACTTGGCGCCTGGCCCGGTTACATGGAGCAGGTCTGGCGCTGGGGCCTGCTCTACGCTGCCGGCTCGCCTGTGTTTCATCCATGGTCGAACGGGCTGCTCCGAACGGCGAACTGGGCTGGTTTTCATGCGGCTCTCGTCATTGCCGGAATCGCTAGCTTCGGCCGACTGGGGAAGGGATTGCGTTGGAAACTGGGTGCCTGGATTGTCCTGTCCTATTCTGCCGTTGCGCTTGGCGGACGGTTCGCGCCCCACTACTTCCTTCAGCTGCTCCCTCCTGTTGTGCTGCTCGCCTCGTTCGGCGTGGTCCACCTGTTCCAAGACCGCTGCCGGATCCTGATCGTTGCCGTCGCGCTCGCAGCGCTCGTTCCTCTCGTTCGATTTGGACCTCGCTATCTGATCCTCGCTTCAGATGAGATGCGTGGAGTTAAGCCACAGTGGTCAGACGTCCTTATGGACCTCGATAGCCAGGAAGCGGCACGGCAGTTCAAAGAGAAATCGCACCCTGGAGACACTCTGTTCGTCTGGGGTTACCGGCCCGACATCTTTGTTTATTCGCGGATGGTCTCGGACAGCAGATTCTGGGACTCTCAGCCCCTGACAGGTGTAGCGGCAGATCGACATCTATATGCCACGACGGCGATTTATGGCGGCCCGGCGGCTCGCAACCGCATTGAACTGTCCCGCTCGCGACCGACTTGGGTGATCGACGGCCTGGGCCTTTTGAATCGGCGCCTGGCGCCGGACCGATATCCAGAACTGCAACTTTGGCTAGCCAATTACCGACTCGTTGGCCGAACGAAGCTGAGTTTGATCTACCGCCGCAAGGAGTGAGTCCGGGTGTTCTTAGTTCTTCTTCATTTCTGTAAACGCTAACTTCTTTTCTATTCCATCGACGAGTAAGCGATCGTCA
>JBJMGJ010000009.1:0-3514 GCA_045807965.1 Bryobacteraceae bacterium
ACACAAATACCCAAAAAAAAGCACATCCAATATAGACCTTGCGGCTTAACGAGCTATAGAGACGGAATGCGACCGGTGTGTTGGCGAGCAACTCCAGCTCCGGGCTCGAGAGTCGGATTTCGCCGCCCTCTTCGGTTCCACGCGGCACAAGACAAACAGCTTGGATCGCCGAGGAGGCGTTATCTTGTAATCCGATATAGTAAGCCCGCGGCAGACCACCTCGTACGAGAACGCCGCTTCCGGAGGCTCGCACATAGGAATAATACGCGGCGCCGAGCGCGACGGCCAGATCAAGATCCTGGTTCTCGAATGCGACGGGACGCCGGCCAAACCAGTGTTCCACGACATCGAGAACGCGCTCCCGGAATGTCGGCGGGATAAAGAAGCCCCCGTTGAAGAGAACGGCGTCGATCCCATGCTGGGCGGCCGGCGAGTTCGCCAGGAACTCGGCGAGATGACGCGTGATGGCTGGATCGGACACGTACGGCAGTCCGAGTTCGCGGAATACGCTTTGCTTCTCCTGCTGAGCGCGCTCCGTCAGAGCGACAGGAGGGAGAAACCCGCCGAGGGCGAGCTCCAGAATCTCCGCACGTGTAATTGAGGCGCGCAGCGTGCCGCCAATCAGCGAAGTGCCTGCGCCGGCAACCGTCACGTCCACCGAAGCCGGGCCGTTGTCCGCCAGGAGCGACTCCTTGGCCGCGGAACACTGACGACGTAACGCACTACGCTGCCGGAGAGAAAGCGTTTTGCCCAGCTTCGACTCCGCAAGCCACGAAATCGTGAGATCAAGGTTATCGCCGCCAAGAAGGAGATGCCGTCCGACGTTGGTTCGCGTGAACTGAACGCGATCCCCTTCGCGACTGACACGCACCAGCGTGAAATCACTTGTGCCGCCCCCAACGTCGCAGATGAGAACCAATTGGCCATCGAACAATTCCTTATTGGAACGGCTGAGGTGAGCTGCGATCCAGGCGTAAAAGGCCGCCGCAGGCTCTTCGAGCAGCGCGACAGTTCCCAAACCGGCCTCTGAAGCCGCTTGTACGGTTAGCTCTCGCGCCTCCTCATCGAAGCTGGCCGGCACCGTCAGCACGACTTGCTGCTCGGCCAGCGGCCCGCGTCCGCTCCGTTCCCATGCGTGGCGAAGATGAAGCAGGTATTGCGAGGACGCCTCAACCGGCGAAAGTACACGTCCTTCTTCCTGCGAATCCCAAGGCAGGATCTTGGCGGTTCGGTCGGCTTCCGAATTTGAGAGCCAAGACTTCGCCGAGTGCACCGTCCTCGTGGGCAGCAGTGCGCCCTGCTCGCGGGCAAAGGCTCCGACGACAGGCGGATCGCTCAAAAACAGAAAGGACGGGAGAGTACGCAGCGTTCCCGTGCCATGTGCGTCCAACTGCTGTTCGACCGGGAGCACATGAATGGGAGGAAAGTCAGCTTCAGCCGCTTCGGCGGGATCGATAAAAGCGAGCGCTGAATTAGTGGTCCCGAGATCTATGCCAACGTTCATGCCGCGCTACGTTCCCGGACGTTGAATTCGAGCTTCCAGCGGCGTCCATCGCTCGCGACACACCAAAGCTCGAGCAAGCCGGTCTCCGTCACATTGCTTTCCAGGGTGACGGGTACGATCTCTTCGCGTGTGCTGTCTGACTGAGGCGGAAGGAAGACTTCAATGGGGGCCAATTCTTCGATGTCGTCGCCGAGCTCTTCCACCATCGATCCTGGAGCGTCATCGCGCCGAGTTGCCGACGACAAGAAGCGAAATTCGGCAGGCTCGCCAACCACGAGCGCAAAACGGCGCTGCGGAAGCTCGACTTTGGACCCCTCTTCCAAACCGAAGGGAACCACTGTCAACGCCTTCATGGGTACAGGCAGGCCGGGAACCGCCGGCAGGGAACTCTCAATACCCACGTAATAGGTTCTGGGAACACCGCCTCGGATTCGAACTCCCTTACCGGAACGCGCCAGACCGTAGTAGGCCGCGCCGCGGGCAACAGCGTGCATAAGGTCGGCGGATTTCGATTCTGTTCGCAGTTCGGTGGCAGCCGGCGAACCCTGGCCCTCTAGCCACCTATTGAGCACTTCGAAGAGCCTCTGCTCAATGGCGCTTGCCTGGAGGACGCCACCGTTCAGCAACAGGTGAGTAGGGCGGGCAAATGAACCAGCGCCGGAAGCCGGACCCGCTCGCCGCAGGAACTGAGCCAGGTGTTTCGTGACTGCCGGATCGGCTGCGTAATTCAGGCCGACCTCCATCAGCGCCGCGCGGCGTTGCCGCTCGGGAACAGCGTCCGGAGGAACGAGCGGGAAAAAGCCATCGAGTAGAAGCGAGCGGACTTCGTCGCGGTTAATCTTGCCGCGCAAGGTTCCACCGATTAGCCCAGTGCCGCGGCCCAGGATGGTGACGCCGCGCTCTTCGGGAGCATCCGCGGCCATGAGTACTTCTTTGGCGGCGCGCGCCTGCTGCCACAAAGAGTGGAACTGAATGGCATCGAGCCGCGTTCCTTTTCCGGAGAACTGTGCTTCGGCGTGTCGAGCCACCGCGAGGTCCATGTTGTCGCCGCCAAGCAGCAGATGATCGCCGACCGCGACGCGCTCTAGCTGCAACTCGCCGGCGCTCTCCGTGACCGCAATCAACGTGAAGTCTGTTGTGCCTCCTCCGATATCGACGACCAGAATCAGGTCGCCGGGTTTAACGTGTTCGCGCCATTTCGGAGTCCGTTCGAGCCACGCGTAAAAGGCGGCCTGCGGCTCTTCGATAACAACGACATCGCCGTATCCAGCGAGCTTCGCTGCTCTTTGTGTCAATTCCCGGGCGCCCGGATCGAATGAAGCGGGAACGGTGATAAGAACGGCTTGCGATTCGAGCGGGGCGTCGGGATGCGCCGCATTCCAACAGCAACGCATGTGGAGCAGAAACTGTTTCGATGCATCCAAGGGAGAGACCTTCGCAACGCCCTCCGGAGCGGAAAGAGGTAGGAGCGGCTGGGTCGGATCGGCGTTCTGATTGGAAAGCCAGGACTTTGCGGAGTTCACTAACCTGGTAGCATTTTCCACGCCGCGGCTGCGAGCCAAGGCTCCCACCACAAACTCGGGCCTGTCATTCCAAGGGAGTGCGAGTGTTCCTTCAACAAACTCTCCGGGGCCGGGGATATACAGCGAAGATGGGAGCAGATCAAGAGCCGTGATCTCTCCCGGGTTGGTGAGTTGCGGGATGGGAAAGATTTCCACTTCACTTTGGGCGGAGTCAGCAGATTGCTCCGCCCACGCTAGAGCACTGTTCGTTGTTCCGAGATCGATACCGACGGTAAATTGCGACATGGTGGGCCGGACTATTCGATTTCTAGTTCGGCTGGAGTAAGGATCGAGGGGTCTTGCTTGCCCAAAGGAGGCAGATTGACCGAAAGAGCGCGCCAGCCACGGTGTCGAAGCATGCCGCCCGCAACCTTCCCGCTCGCTGGTACGTTGCCAACCAACTTGATACGGTTTGGATCCGGAGTTTTAGCATTGTCTAGCTTTTGAA
>JBJMGJ010000010.1:0-6752 GCA_045807965.1 Bryobacteraceae bacterium
AAGCACGTTGACGAGTTGTTCGGCCGAGAGGTCCAGGTCCATCCGGAACGCTGGCGCGCGGAGTCGAGAAGCTTGGTCGTGAGCAGAAGCAGCCATGAGATCGCTAGCCGTGAACTGAATTTTTATTCACTCTAGTGAATAATTACACATCGGCCGGATCTTCGCAATGCGCGAGCTGACCCGGGTAGTATCACCGGTGCGTTGCTGCACTCAGTGTATGTTTATTCACGGAGTGAAATGAGCGGGTTAGGCGCTACGAGGCATAGCGGGTCGATGCTTGGGGTAGGCTTTAGCAACGCATCAGATGTTGAGCCTCAGGAGTCTTGCATTCATTCTAGCCTCAGCGATGCGGCGCGCACGCGCCTTGTCCTGCGCCTCTTTCCGCTGCTCTCCCGAGATCATCGCGAGAATAATCGCCACAAATATTCCTACAAAAATCGCTACCCAAACGGCTGCGGTCACGGTGCAATCTCCCACGGACAGGTTACACCTCTCAAGGCGATCACGGTTCTGGGCGCAACGCGCCGTCCTTTGCTGAGGAAGTCGAAGCCAACCAACGAGGCTATCGGCCTTCCAGGAAGATCCCCGGTTCGAGGGCGACAGGTGATTTGGCGGAGCTAACAACTCGGAAATTATTCTCAGGGATGTTGCTGGATAGGCTTGGTAGTGTACGCGGTGCGTTGCTGGACTAAATCTATATTTATCTAGCCAGTGAAATCAGCGGATTAGATCGATTGCGACACGTTTCCGGCGCTAATGTCGAAACCTAGCGCAGTTGTGTGGTGGGGTCAGTTTGAGCACAAAGAAGAAAAGGCTCTCAGGATACCAGGAGAGCCGAATCGAAAAGAACGCGACTGCTTCTAAGCCGTCTTCTTACGGCGCATGAACCACAATCCCGCAAGCGCCGGTGCAGCGATCAGCAAACTTCTCGGTTCTGGAGTGGTGGTCTCGACGTACTCGGCTGACTGATTCGTTCCGTCACTATTAAACCCTCTCGTTACTCCTCCACGGGTAGCGAACGAAGTCTGCGAAGTTTGACTACTAAGACCAGGAAATGATGTGCCTGTGATTGAAAACACGGCATTACCAAGGGAGTTGGACGGACCAGAAAAACGATACTAGAGAACGGCTTCGCAGCGCTCGTCCGGGCAATCTTTAGCAGGTTAATGATGGTGTCGCGCGGATACCGGTCTGGCGCTCGACGCTAAGTCATGCACGCTGCTTAGTGCCGCATATCTTCAGTCAGGATTTTTGCCCAGGAGCACAGAATCTCATCATCTTCCGATTGAAAAGATCTCCGGTGATATTGAATCCATGTTGAGACGTCCTGGTCTATCAGCGTTGGTCAACGAGGTTTTTCAGTGCTCGGAAATCAGAGCTTTTGCAGATCCGAGTCTTGCAGTGCGCCTCTACCCAGCTACAAGCCAGCAACGCGGTCGGTAACACCATCTAAATCATCGGGCAACGGTGCGGCCGGGTGTTGCGACGGAACTTGGGTTGCCGCGCGCTGCGTGTTTCGCCTTCTAAACCGCCTCATCACTGGTACTCGGTTCGTCGAACCCGTCAGCTTCGAGCTTGAGGATGACTCTTCTGGTGACGTTCATAGCAATCTCGTCGCAGCGAGGTGTCTTCAGATGTTTGATGTCGGCGAACGGATTTTCCGAAGCGTCAGGGTCGCCGTACTTAGCAATTGCGCCCTCTAGAGCTGAGCAGAAGATTTGGAGTTTCTGCTCTGTCGAGAGCTTCAGCGCGGGCATGCGGGACATCGTAACACAGCGAATCAGGCACCCGGCCGCACGTGGCTCAGAGTTGAGCGTGCCGCAAGATCAGTTCCTGGAGCACGGCACCCAATCGACGATACGTTCCACCAGGCAGTCCTTCCGATCTTCTAGATGCATTGCCCGAAAAGTGCGGTAAACCTCATCAGCCACGGAGAAATACGTGTAAAGCTCTCTGAGATCGTTGGCTGTCTTCGTGCCCAAGTCGTTGGCCCCATTCATGCCTATTCGACCAAGAAGCCATGGCAGTGTTACGAAAAAAGACGGGACCGGCGGCTAAGATCGAAGAATGACCAGTTCCCGTGATGTTGGAGCAGTTCGCTGTGGATAAACTGCTCGTCATGAAATTCGGCGGCACCAGCATGGGAAGCGCCCAGCGCATGCAGGTCGCCGCAAACCTGATCTCCGAACATGGATCGAAGCGGCCCGTCCTGGTTGTCGTTTCCGCCATGTCCAAAATCACGGACCTACTGCTCGAGACCCTCCGTCGCGCAGAAGTGGGCGATCAGGCAGGAGTGACGTCGAATTTGGAGTCCCTCCGAGCCCGGCATATGACCGCTTGTGAAGAACTCTTCGGGAACGGCACAACGTCAGAATTCGGGCGAACCGCCGCGGCTACCATAGAGTCGCTTGTTTCCGAGTTCCGCCGGATTGCGAAGGGTGTGCTGATGTTGGGAGAACGCCCGCCCCGTTCGCTCGATGAAGCGCTTTCGATCGGCGAACGACTGTCGTCGGTGATTATGGCGAATTTGCTCTTATTTCGAAACATCAAGGCGGAAGCGGTGAATGCGGCAGAGGTTGTCGTCACCGACGCTGTGTTCGGAAACGCCTCTCCATTGAACAAACCGACCCGGACTCGCTGTCTCGCTCGGCTGCGTCCGCTTCTCGAGGCCGGGGTGATCCCTGTCGTGACGGGCTTCAACGGCGCCACGGAAGACGGACGGCCCACTACCCTTGGCAGAGGTGGATCCGACTTCTCGGCGTCCATCTTGTCTGCCGCCCTGGACGCCGACGAACTCTGGATCTGGACCGATGTGGACGGCATCATGACAGCCGACCCTCGCTTGGTTGCGGACGCCGCGGTCCTCGACGAGGTCACGTACGCAGAAGCTGCGGAGCTTGCCTATAACGGAGCGAAGGTGCTGCATCCTCGGACGCTAGCGCCGCTGGCCGAGAAACGGATTCCGGTCTGGAGCAAGAACAGCTTCGCTCCTGAGAAGCCGGGCACACGGATTATTACTCATGTAGAGGAACCCCGAGGCGTTCGGGCCGTGACGTCCATGTCGAACGTCGCGCTCGTATCTATGGAGCCCGCCAGCGCGGTTCTCAGCGGCACGCGGGTGATGGCTCGCGCACTTGATGCTCTGGCGCTGGCGAACGTTGAAATTCTTGTATTCACCAGTTCGAGTTACCGGCAGAGCTTCTGCTTTTTGATTCGCAAGCACGATGTGGATGCGGCTGTCGAAGCCCTGGCGTCGAACTTATCGATAGAGTTGGCGCACGGATATCTGAAACCGATTCAAGTGGATGAGAATGTGGGATTGCTCGCCGTGGTAGGCGAAGGTATGCGGGGCACACCGGGACTGGCGGGCCGGGTCTTTACAGCCATTTCCCGCGAACGAATCAACATCATCGCTATTGCCCAAGGCTCGAGCGAGATTACCATCGGGATTATCGTCCGCTTAGACGGCCTGGAGCGCGCTGTGCAAGCCGTACACCAGGAGTGTCACTTAGGCTCTCCGCATTTGGCCGCGGCACTCAACTAACTTACTCGGGCAGGGCTCGGCTCAGGAACTCGGCTTCCTTGATGAACACGTAAACGGCGGAGTGTAAATGGAATTCCCGTGGATTGCAGAGCTTCGGACAGAACGCCTTCCACTTCGCTGAAATTCCGCTCGGCAAAAGCGACCACCGAGGGCCCGGCGCCGCTGAGGCAGACGCCCAGAAGATCGGGATGCTCCAGTCCCAAAGCGCGCTCCAGCCCCGGGACGAGCGATTGCCGAAACGGTTGATGGAGACGGTCTTGGAGCGCTTCACGCAAAACCGTGAAACGTCCCGTCTGCAGGCAGTGGAGAAGAAGCGCGATGTGCTGCAAGTTGAACACGGCATCTTCACGGGCAATCCGTTCCGGCAAAACTCCCCGGGCTTCATGCGTGGAGAGTGCGTACCGCGGGGTCAAAACGAGGAGCTGCAGATTCTCGGGCCATTCCATCTGGACAGCGACCACAGACCGGTCCGACATCTGGCAGCTTAGTGTCAGACCGCCGAGGAGAGCGGCCGCCACGTTGTCCGGATGATTCTCAAGCGCACAAGCGGCATTCAACAAGCCCTGGGCCGGCAACGGACCCGCGATCGCTTCGAACAGACGCAGGCCAGCCACCGTAGCCGCGGCGCTGCTACCGAGCCCCGACTTCATCGGTATGTCGCTTCTCACCTCAACCGCAAGCGACGGGAAGCCGCCGGTTCTCTGATTTGCGAGAAAACGGAAGGCGCGTTCTATGTAGTTCTCGCCGTCCAGCTTTTCGTTCACGAACTCAAAGTAAAGTTCGCCCTCGCCCGGCAACACCCGGACGCGAAGATGGAGATAGAGTTGGACCGCAACGGCCAGGGTGTCAAATCCTGGGCCAAGATTTGCCACCGAGGCTGGGACGCTGAGTTCGAAGCAGTCATCGCCCCACGACTTGTAACGAAGGTCGATCAAGTCAGAGCCACAGCTTTTGGCATCGCCTCTTCAGCCCGGGTCTGATGCTTGATGATGTACTCGGTGTCTTTGAGTACGTGACCGGTTAACACGGCCGCAACCGTCGCATGTCGATCGAGCTTACCGGAATCGATCATATTACGCATTCCCGCAAGCGTTGTAGCGGAAGCGGGCTCGCACCCGATCCCATCCTTTCCGATTTCCTTTTTTGCTTGCCCGATTTCTTCGTCCGTCACGTCCATGACCAGGCCGTTCGTCAATTCAATGGCTTCCAGAGCCTTTTTCCATGATCGCGGGTTGCCGATCCGGATGGCGGTGGCAACGGTTTCCGGTTGGGCCACCGCTTGCAATTCCGCAGCGCCCGCTTCCCACATTCTGGCAAGTGGATTCGCTCCTTGTGCCTGGACGATGACCATTCGGGGAAGCTTTTGTATGAAGCCATAGGCCTGGAGTTCCCGGAGTGCCTTACCGAAGGCGGAGGAGTTGCCAAGGTTTCCGCCTGGCACGAACAGGTAATCGGGAGGCTGCCAATCGTATTGCTCCATCATTTCGAACATGGCCGTCTTCTGACCTTCAATGCGAAAGGGATTGATGGAGTTCAAGAAGTACAAATTGCTATCCGCACTGTCGAGCAACTGATTCAGCGCGTCGTCGAAGTTACCCTCTATCTGCACAACTTCGGCGCCATAGTCGAGCGCCTGGGCTAGCTTGTTCGCGGAGGCCTGGCCGGCGGGGAGGTAAACTTTTGCCGTCATTCCACCGCGCGCAGCATAGGCAGCCAACGCCGCAGCGGTGTTGCCCGTGGAGGCACAGGCCACTGCTTTGGCGCCGGTGAATTTTGCTTCCGTCATGCCGGCGGTCATGCCCAAATCCTTAAAGGATCCGGTCGGGTTGAATCCGAGGTGCTTAAACCGAAGTTCCCGGACGCCAGCCCATTCTCGGGTCTTTTGGCCGGTGATCAGCGGAATGTTTCCTTCCCCTAACGTGACAATGCCGGATTCGTAAGGGGGCAGAAACTCTCGAAAACGCCACACGCCGCTTGTATCTTCAGGTTCCCAGGAGCGACGCCGATCCTTCCAGGCCGTTTTGAGGTAAGGAACATCCAAATCCTCAATTTCTACGACCACCTCCAGCAACCCGCCACACCGTGGACAGGCAAGAGAGCGGTCATGCAAGTCCAATGTGGCCCCGCAGGTCCGGGTACTGCATCGTAAATAGTTCGTTCGGCGCAAATCGACTTTAAGATAGCGTATTCGGGCAGCCAGATCAGCCCAAACGCCGCTGTGGCGCGGAAGGACTGCGGGATACTTGTCTCTGTCCCTGTGTCAACGAACCCCAAAACAAGCAACCCCTCGTCATTGAGGGTTGTCGTTGCAACCACCGTAGCTCTGTCGTTCATCAGCTATTGGCGAGGAGCGGCCATCGTTCTAAGCGACCTTGCCTCTTCGATGTTTTACGCCGGTGGAATTGCCGAGCAGGCGATCGGCAAATCAGCAGCCTGGTACGTCCTGGGCGTGATGATCTTCAGCTTTGCTGTCCGTTCCGTTTATATGGAAAGCTGCGGGATGTTCGTGCGCGGCGGGGTCTACGTAGTTGTTCGAGACAGCATGGGGCCGTTTGCAGCCCGCTTGTCCGTTTCGGCACTTGTCTTTGATTACATATTGACGGGCCCTATCAGTTCGGTCAGCGCGGGGCAGTATCTCGGTCGTTTGGTCGAGGAACTCTTCGGGTTCGCACACGTCAATCTGCACGTCAATCCCAATCTGTTCGCGGCCGTTTTCGGCGTTGTAGTCACGCTTTATTTCTGGCGCAGCAATATCAGAGGCATCGAAGAATCCAGCTCGGCTGCGCTGAAGATTATGCAGATTACGACCGTGATGGTGGTGGCCCTCTTGATCTGGTGTCCGCTCACGATTTTGCTGCAAGGCAAATGGAGTCTGCCACCCTCACCGGTTCCGAGCCACCTGTCGTTCAATGATGAGTCGTTGGGCTGGTTCAAAGGCACACATTTTCTGAACTTCCCGATCGTTCTGATCATCATCGCGTTCGGACATTCGCTGCTCTCGATGAGCGGCTTCGAAACCCTGGCCCAGGTTTACCGCGAAATTGCCTCGCCAAAGCTGAAAAATCTCAAGCTGGCGGCGAATATTGTCTGCGTCTACGCCATTCTCTCGACGGGTCTCATCACACTTTTCGCTGTCATGATCATTCCAGATGACGTTCGCAAAACGTATGTCAACAACCTGATCGGCGGGCTGGCGATGAATCTTGCG
>JBJMGJ010000011.1:0-6279 GCA_045807965.1 Bryobacteraceae bacterium
GACTTGCCCGAATAGACGAGAGAGAAATCAATCTCCGATCGTCGGAAACGATCCGCGATGCGGCGGAGTTCCGGGGCATACCGGTTCGTAATGGGGCAATCGGTTCTGACAAAGAGTAGGACGTGGATCTTCGAGTGATCGGTCAGTGGATGCACCGTATCCCCGAGCAGATCCGTGACCTGAGGGAAAGCGGTCGAGGGTAATAGCAGCGCAAACAAGGCGGTCCAAGAGGCGCGAGCCCGGCGGGACATGAACGTTCGCCTAGAAGATGAAATTCAAGCCGCCGCGAATAGAGCGGGGTGCCTGCATGATCAGGGTATGGGAACCGCCTGCTGACGCAATCGGCAGATAACCTTGTGCCAGCAAGTTACGGAGGTCCGCCGTCAGTTCCAGACGGCCGGGCAGCCCAAATGCGGACGGCAACGGTTGCCGCAGGTATACATTGAAGCCAGGCGAAACGCGGCTATCCTGAGTGGTAAACAGGTGTTGCGGAACGACCCTTCCGCCGTCCATCCAGCCGTATTCAATTTGCAGCTGTGTTCCGAGCACGGCCAGAGATGTCCTCACTCGCGCAGCCGCAATGTTCACCGTTTTCTGATCCACAAAGCTGCGAAATTGCCCGGACGAAGGCCCGCTCGGATGAGCCGCAAACCCGCCCATCTGGCCATACCCGACGCTGAAATCCGCATGACCGCCGACCTTCTGCATGGCGGAGGCCCAGTAGCCCCGCCTGCTGTAGCGTCCTATGTTGTAGGTGGATGTGCTCGCGTAGGTATCAGTCAACAGATCTTCGGCCCGTATTGCCGAAAGATCACCGGCAAGATTGATTCTGCCGTGGGAGACGTCTTCAGTGAAAGCGCTGAAAGCGTAAGTCCGGGTGCCCGAGACTTTGTTCCAGCCGATCTCCAACGTTCGGGTGCGCTGCATCTCCAAACGTCCGTTCTGGCGCGACAGCTGCGGCAACTTTGCAAGCGATCCGGCCGATATCAGATCCCGCAAGTTACGTGCTTCGAGGTCATTCTCGGCATTCCGGTTATGTCGAAGAAGAGCGTCCGGCTGTCCACCATCGCTATACGCGCCAACGAACTGGCCCACTCTTGCGGCATTTACGGTCAACCTGACAAACGGACTGATGCGGCTGCTGTGTTGTAAGTAATCGAGCGATTCCGCTAACGCCCCATACTCGATATGCACGTTGTCAATCGGATCCGCGGTCTCATACATGCCGAGAGACATGGCCCGCAAAGGGGCAGAACCCAAGACCGGGTATTCGATTGACGCGTTTGGACCCGCGGACACCGGGGAACCTACTCCACCAACTTGAGACATCATGAGCGTTAACTCCGGCGGACGGCCGAAGTAACCATCTTCGTGGGGGCTATAGATGGCGCAGATGGTCACGGAGGGCGGACCCATCGCGGCCATGTCGCCGTAGGACCCGCTGACCTTTAATTCGCTGTTCCCCAGAACCGTCGTGGAAAGGGAAAAACCAGTACCCCAGTCGCCCAGAGCAGCGGATGAATCGAAGGTTCCGCCGTCTCCTCCCGAAAGCGACAACATCGCCTGTGTCTGGGTAAAGACGGGCGCTTTCCTGTGGGAACTACTATCTTCGGAGCTTTCGTCCACAAGTCGTGTGATGGGCCGAGTCGCAGGGGACGATCGCAGCACCCATTTCCAGTCATCCGCCATGGCGCTGGTCGGGACAACGTAGTTAACTTCGATGCTGCTGAAGAGCGTGGCCAGGTGTATCTGGAGTATGCTGCTCGAACCCGCCTTCACGGAGATCCGATCTTTGGCGGCCGGAAGGAAGCTCGCTAGTGTTGCGTGCAGCGAGTAGAGATCGGCGGGCACAGCGAGAAACGCAAACCGGCCCTCTGAATCGCTCGCCGTTTTCGCAACGAGTTGCTGATACTTGTTGAAGAGCTGGACGGACGCTCCGCGTTGAGGCACTCCCGCGCCATCCACAATTGAACCCATCAGATTTCCGGAAGCGGGGAGCGACAGATCTGAGGCTTGAGCCAGGGCTGGCAGAAGTAGCAGCCCCGTTAAAAACGTCCCGAATTGTACGCTCGCAGATACTGAGGCCAAAGTGGGTTTCGGGTCACCCGGTCGCACCGGGTACGTCTACGATAGTACCGTAAATTGGGCCGAGGGAGTAACGCTCCGATTCTTGAGCTTGTCCGTGACCGTCAAACGCAGCGTGTACTTGCCGGGAGCCAGGCTCGTGAGCGGCAGCTTCTTTTCCACCGTCACGAGGAACGCCGAGGCATTCGGTATCGAAGCCAGACTTTCGGTCTGCGTCATCACTGTCTTGTTGTTGGAATCAACGACATCGTAGGTGATGGTGCCATCTGGTTTCTTCGTTTTCTCATCCATCCCAAAGTTATAGAACTCGGTGTAGATGCCCATCGTCTCCGAGCTCTTGAAGCTGTCGCCCATGCGGGGACGAACCTTGGAACTTCGAATGACGAACGGACCGCCACCAATGCTTTTGGTGGGGACTCGCTCTAATTGATCCGCCAGAATCAGGCTGCTGGAACCGAGTTGCTCATCTTCGTAATGCGGAACGTTGAGCGCCATCTCAAACGTATTCATCGTGTTGCCGACTAGATCTTTGGCAACGATATTGAGGCGATATGTTCCAGGTGCAAGCGGCACCGTCTTCGAGTAAATCTGCGAGCCCTTCATCGCCTGCTGCAACATCTCGGCCGGGACTTCAGAGGTGACCGTATCTTCAAACCAGTTCACCGGCTTACGAGTCAGAGAGGTAATGCGGCCGTACATGTTGATGGTCGCTTTGGCGACTTTCTCTTTCGTCGCGTAGTTCAGATCGTTGTTCTTGAACTGCACCGTCAGGCTGGTGAGGACAGTGGAATCGGTGATGCGGATGAAGTCAGCCCGGACCTGCATGGGCAATGTGTTGTACCGAATGCTCGAATTGACGGCGGCTTCCAGATCCTTGAACTTTATCGTTGGAGCTCGCTGCAGCTTGGCAAACTGCTCCAGCCGCGTGAACTCGTTCATGCTCTCCGGAAGGGGCTGGTTGCCGGTTCCGAGATGCGTTCCGTCCGAGCGTTGAAATCGTTGGGTCTTGTCCGCCATGCCCATCTGTTCAGACATCGTGAGACCGGCGCCGGGAACATAGAGCAGGGCGTCCTTCTCGGACGGGTCCATGGTCATGCGGTACTCGCCGCTCATCGTGGTATCGACGAATTCGATGTTTACGTTCGTACCGATACCGTCGATGTAGCGATAACGCCAATCTTCGAACGGATACGTTGAGGTCTGTCCGCCGCCTTCTTCATAAGGGCGCTGATAGCTGCCGCCCGAGGGGTGCGAATCGATCTCGTCCGGTGGTCCGTACTTGATGTAGATCATGCCCCGGTCCGTTTTCCAGCCCGGAATACCCGAAGCATAGTGATCGTTCGAGTAGGCGATACGCCGGTAATGCTCTTCCTTGTATTCGTTCTCCTCGGTATCGGGAGTGGGGTCGCGCCGGAGCCAGAAATTTTCTACAAACGTCTGCCGTTCTTCGTCCGTCTTCAGGCGTTTGAACGCCTGTTTCTCCTCGTCCGTGATGATGTAGATGACGTCCTCGTTCATCCACTTCTTCCACGGGCCGGCGAGTTCTTTCTCGAGTTGCTTTTGCTTTTGAGCGACCTGCTTCTTGGTGAGGGGTTTCGCTACGGTTTCGGAGGAACTGCTGGAACTGCCGCTTTCGGAGTTTTTGCTGGATTGGGAGTACAGCGAACCTGCCAGGAGCAGAGCCGCCGCCGAGATGCCCACCGTTGGGTACGCGCGGAAGGCAGGGGGAAACTTCATAGAATCAATGACCTCTAATGGCGCCGGGTACTTCTTAAGTCTAAGGGGGGAGTAACCTAACCGTCAACGCCCGTGACGTGCAATCACGTGAATTGGTTTCGTTGCCGGTCGGCGGCCGTGTTTTATGGGTTTTCGTAGAAACTGCTCCAGAAATGAAAGCAAGTTCCTCCGCAAGGGGCCGCGACCCAGGCACGAGTTGTATGCTTATTTGATTCTTTTCAACCGAATAGAGATAATCTCCAATTGGCTGCCAACGTGCATCTAACGCTTGCACTCATGTTGTGGGGCCTCCAAGTTAACAAGAGCTTCAACGTTAACAACAGCTTCAACGGTGAATCTTGAGCCAACCCCGAAATCAATTGGCAGGCACACTCCTGCTTATCGGTACTGTTGCTGCCGTTATTTCCGCGGTCTTAAGCTTCCAACATCTTCGTAGCTATCCCCTGCACGACGACGGGGTCAGCTGGGTGGATCGGAAATCCGGGTCCGGCGAGGTCCAGGTTCTTGCCGCCCATGTCACGCCGGGAAGCGCCGGCGACCACGCGGGTATTAAGGTCGGCGACCAACTGGTCAGCATAAGGTCCTACCCCATCCGAAATTCGTTGGATGTTCCAGAGGCGTTGTGGCGCATTCCGCTGCTTGGGCAAACGAAATACACTCTCCGCCGCAACAATATTGAATTTCAGAAAGACAACATTTTTATTCAGGCGGCCCCTCGGGATTCCGCTCTTTACTATCAGTACGCCGTCGGCGCCGCTTACCTGGCAATTGGGCTATTCGTTTACTACCGCAGGACCAGTGCCGCTAAGTCGCTCCACTTTTTCATTCTTTGCCTGGTTTCCTTTGTCGGAACGACTTTCCACTACTCGGGCAAGCTGAACACGTTCGACGAGGCAATGTATTGGGGTAACCTCGCCGCAACGCTCTTCGCGCCGGCGATATTCCTGCATTTCTGCCTGACTTTTCATTCCCGACCCAAATTTCTCGACTCGCGGCGGGCAGAGACGCTGCTGTACCTTCCGTCCACGCTTATTTTTCTTTTCTTTGTAGGCTCGGCTCAGGGGATTTTAAAGTTCTCGACTACGCTATTTGAAGTCCGCTGGTTCCTCGACCGCCTCAGCGTCGGTTTTTCCATGTTGCTCTACTTCTCGGGGGCCGTGGTACTCGGTTACGACTATCGGCATTCGCAGGACCCGGTGATGCGGCGGCAGCTCAAATACCTGCGGAACGGTGCTTTGGTGGGACTTCTGCCGTTTGCGTTCCTGTACGCCATTCCGTATGCCCTCGGCGCGGTTCCGTCCCACATCATGAACCTCAGCGTTCTCTCGATGGGATTGATTCCGTTGACTTGGGCCTACGCGATCACGCGTTACCGGCTGATGGACGTGGACATCATTTTCCAGCAAGGGTATGTCTATACCTTGGCGACTTTGGCGGTCATCGGGACATTCTACGCCCTGATCTTCCTTGTATTCAGCACCCCCAGCATTCCGCCGCCGGCATTCGTCGTTCTGATTTCGTTCGCCACGTTCGTGTTTCAGCCGATCCGCCGTTGGGTACAGGAACAGTTGGATCGGTGGGTGTTTTACCGTGATCGCTATGATGCCCGGCTCACCATGATCGAATTCGCCCGCGAGCTCAGCTCCGAAACCGATCAGGAAGCGATGCTTGCAAAGGTCTCGGACCGGATCAAACGCACCCTTTCGATTCAACGCATCGGATTCTTTCTCCTGGACGAGGACGCGACCCGCTATCGTTTGCATTCGCTGAGCGCCATGCCACCGAGAGCATCCCGGCTCTTAGGCGAGGATCTCGATTTATCTTTCCTGCGTGAAGGGGAAGGCAAGCCTTACTTGTTCTTCGAGCGCCCGAAGCACCTGCGGGACATCGTCTCCGAGCGCTGGCCTCAATCCGTAAGGGATACGATTGGGGAACTCGATTTCACCTACTATGTGAGTTGCCGGACCCGCGGCAAGACGATTGCGTTTTTCGCGGTGAGCCGAACCACGGAAGGCGATTTTCTGTCGAGCGACGATATCGACCTTCTGTTGACGTTATCCAATTACGTGGCCATCGCCATCGAGAACTCACGTCTGTATACGTCCCTGCAACAGAAGGCCGACGAATACGAACGACTCAAAGAATTTAGCGAGAACATCGTCGAGTCCATCAACGTCGGCGTGCTTGCGGTCGATCTGCAGGATCGCGTCGAAAGCTGGAACGGCCAGATCGAAAAGCTGACCGGCATCTCTCGCCGGAAGGCAATGGGCCGCCGCTTGTCCGATCTGTTTGCCCCTGATCTGATCCAGAAATTCGATGAAGTGCGGGGACGTCCGGGCATTCACAACGTCTATAAATTCGTCCTGCAGCCGCGTGCCGACGAGAGAGAAAGTGAGCTTTCGGTTCAGAGCATTCGCTCGGACGGGTCGGACAAGGCACTGAAACCGAAAGGAACGC
>JBJMGJ010000012.1:0-7082 GCA_045807965.1 Bryobacteraceae bacterium
AAACTCAAACAAACACAACACTAAAAAAAACAGAACTTACGTTTTCTTTTGTCGCGAATGAAGATCCTGGCGGAACCGAGCGGGGCTGTGGCGGCCGCCGCCGTGCTTCACGGCAAGCTCTCCCGCGAGTTCCAGTCGGTGGGCATCTTAATCTCGGGCGGGAACGTGGATTTCGATGTACTGGGCAGTATTTGTGAGGAAGCGGCGTAAGAGTTTTGCAACGTAGCCCCTGGAAAACAAAATCCTCACGCGAGGTCTATAAGAATCGATGGATTCGCGTTCGTGAAGATGAGGTGATTCGCCCGGATGGTAATCCGGGCATTTACGGCGTTATCGAGATTCGGCCTTCGGTTGGTGTCGTCGCGATCGATGGAGAAGATCGTATCGTTCTCGTAGGTCAATGGCGTTACTCCGTCGATCGTTACTCGTTGGAGATCCCACGCGGCGGGTCGCACCCGCATGAAACAGATATGCTCGAAGTAGCCAAGCGAGAACTGCTGGAAGAGACCGGCGTCACTGCGCACAACTGGCGAAGGCTGGGCGCTGCGGACGTTTGCAACGGAGTCGCGAATGACGTACAAACATTCTTTCTTGCAACGGAACTGTCGTGCCATAGCGAACTGGACCTCGACCCGGAGGAAGATATCACGGTGACCTGGAAGCCATTTAAGGAAGCGGTACAGATGGTGCTCGATAACCGGATCACGGAAGTCTGCAGCGCGGCGGCCATCCTCCAGGTGGCTTGCTTGCGGGCCAACGGGAAATGATCGAGGCGACACAGAAACGGTTTGCAGTTTTCGCCTGGGCGCTTCTGGCATTTAACATCCCGGTCATCCTCTGGGGCGCCTATGTGCGGGTGTCGTTTTCGGGCGATGGTTGCGGAGCCCATTGGCCTTTCTGTGCCGGCCAGGTGATTCCCCGACACATGGCAGCCCCGATGGCAATCGAATTCACGCATCGGATGATGACGAGCGCTGATACGGTCGGCGCAATCCTCCTTTGCATTTGGGCATTCCGTTTGTATCCGAAAGCCCATGGTGTCCGAAGTTATGCGGTGCTGTCGCTCCTGTTTCTGTTTCTTGAAGCCCTTCTGGGCGCGGGACTGGTCTTATTCCGGTATGTTGCACACGATCAGTCTGTCGGGCGCGCTATCTATCTTTCGGCTCATCTGACCAATACGCTGCTGCTGCTCGGAGCATTGACGACAACGGCCTGGATGGCGGGAACAGGCGCAGATAGAGCGCCGTGGAGGCGCGTGACGAGCAAGTTCCGGTATGCGCTCGGGGCGTCTGTGCTGGTTTCGATCACCGGTGCGATCGCGGCTTTAGGCGATACGTTATTCCCTTCCACGTCTTTGGCGGGGGGTTTACAGCAGGACTTTTCGATGGAATCAGGCATGCTGCTCCGGCTGCGCATGTTCCATCCGGTAATCGCATTGCTTGGTACGGCCATCATCCTTTGGGCTGCCGCCAGCCTATTCAAGAGAGAGGAGGGCACACGTTCCCGCCAAGCGGGGATCCGCGTCATCGTGCTCGTCCTGGCCCAGATCGTGGCGGGCATCACGAACATCGTCCTTCTCGCTCCAATTGCGACCCAGATGCTTCACCTGTTTCTAGCCGATGTTCTTTGGATCGCCGTCATCGTCATGTCACTCGAAGCTGCCTCCCTGCGCGTCGGCCACGAACCGGGGCTCAGGCAAGTCGAAATGCGCGGCGCAGTTGAAGCGAGTTGAAACAGCAGCCGCCGTTCAGTAAAGATATATGCTGAACGAATGCCAAACGTACGTTTCGCCCGGGCGCTCTCGGCCGCTCTGCCTTTTTTCATCCCTTTGATTGTCACGGCGCAGACCGAGACCTTAATCGATAACGATCAAGTTCGAGTTCTCAAAGCGGTCGACAAACCGCACGTCAAGACTGCGCCTCACGCTCACAAGCTCAACCGAGTACTGGTTTACCTGTCGGACGGTACACAGGTGATCACTCCGCAAGGAGGTAAGCCGGAAACACGGCACTTGAAGAAGGGAGAAGTTCAGTTTAGTAAGGTGGTCACGAGTCACAGTGGAGAAGTAACAAGCGACGAGCCGTTGACCATCATCGAAGTGGAGCTGAAAGGGCAAGGCAAACCGGGCAAATTACAAACAGGCCCGCTCGATCCGCCTAAGGTCGCGCCGAATGCGTATCACGTCGAGTTTGAAAATGATCAGGTAAGGGTGATAAGGGTCAACATGCCCGCTCACTCCGGGGTTCCGCAACACGAACACACACTGAATCGCGTGGTTGTAAACCTCAGTGACCAGGACCAGCAGATGACCTCTTCTGACGGAAAGGTTCAGGAAGCCAAACACAAGTTTGGCGATGTGTCGATGAGCGGGCCGGTCATCCATAAAGAACAAAATTTGCAGGACATACCGTTCCAGGCGATCATGATCGAGCTGAAGAAATAACCCGGGCTAATTAGAGCGGCCGCGCCCTGGGGATTTAGCCATCTTCTTCCCGGTGCGGCTATTCTTATCGCGACGTAATCTCCAAGCCACCTCTAGCGCGCCTCGCAAGAGATCCTCATCGGCCCGCGCCAAGCGGATATGTGTCGCGCCCATTCTGCCCCAACCGCCCGAAACGGGCAGGAAGACATCGGGCCGTTCCGCAACAAAGGCGGTTTGTTCCTCTGTCGAGAGCATGAGATTGCCATAGCCCTGCTCTTGAGCAGCAAGCGTGGCGAAGATTCTACCGCCTACGCGAAAATCGGGCGCGCCCATGTGTGAACTCTCTTCCGCCCCGAGGAAGCTCAGCGCGATCCGGCGAAAGTCTGCGATGGTCAAACCGGTTCTGCCTGCGGCCGCGTCAGACGCCGGATCAGGGCTTCCTGTTTGGGATAAGCGCCGAGAAGTGAAGAGCGGTCTGCCATCTCGAAATCGTTGAAGTCAAATCCAGGGGCAACAGTACAGCCGACCAAAGCAAAGGTATCCGGTTGTGCCAGACAAGAACTAAACCAGCAGCCTGCAGCCACGACGCCCTGAAATGTTTCGCCCTCCTCAGGGCTCGGTCCCAATTTGATTTCGCTGTGTTGGCCGTCGCAATCGATAATGTGAACCGATAAAGGTCCGCCCGCGTAGAAGTGCCAGATCTCATCCGAGGCGATGCGATGAAACGCTGAGAAGTCAGTCCCCTGAAGCAGGAAGTAAATGGCGGTGGAAGCGCTGCGGTTGCCCCCGAAAGAGCGGGGAAGCGCGGACCCCGGCAGTTCGACAGTTGAGCGGTACGTTTGGCGGTAATATCCGCCTTCCGGATGAGGCTCCAGTTCCAGCCTGTCTATCCAATACCGCGCGTCTTTCATGTCGCGGAAGTTCAAGGCGTAAGCGTAAGAGTTGCCTCGCCCGCGGGTCCCTTGTAGACAAGCTCCAGCGAGCGAATGCCCACGACTTTGCCGTGAAAATCGAAGAAGATCAATCCAGCTTGGGGCAGCGGGCGCTCTCCGAGAGGCAGCGATGCTTTTTCGACCCGCTGGGACATCGTGCGCCGGAGTTCAATAGGAACTTTTGGAGGCAGTTGTGTCGAACTTGAGTCCGTGTCTCCGCCGCCGCCGAAGCTGGTCTTGGACTTCTTCTCTTTCTGCTCGGGCGGTACCCATTCCGGATCTTTCAGCGACTTGAAGACTAGTTCTGAGGGCTGACTGCTCAGCGGCTTTTTCTTCCCATTGATACGCAACGAAAAATCGTCAACCGAAAGCTGGAGTTTCGAGCCACGAGGGCCGAAAAACGCGGTTTCAATAACAATGTAGTCGTCCGTCAAGAGCGTCGCTTCCGGAGTCGGAACCGAATGCCCCATAAAATCGGCGGCGATCGTGATATCGCCCGCCTTGGCCTGTGTTTGATAATCGGCTGGGCTCGATCGGGCGGGTACGCCTTCAGCCCTGCTCGGCTGGGCAGCGATTTTGGGCGGCTCTCCCGTGGATTGCGCTTGGCCGTAGAGCGAAAACGCCGCGGCGGCTATTAAGATGTTAGGCGTCCATCCGGTAAAAATGCGCATTCAGCTCACAACCTAGCATAGGACCGCCGAGTCAGCTCCCGAGCTGGTGACGGTAAGCTTTTCTCCTCAGGCGCTCGCGTTGGCCCAGACGCTGACGAGGGCGCCGGTCGCACCGCTTACCGGATCGGAAGGGGGGAAAGGAAGCTTGAGCATGCGTTGCAGCGCTTCGCGCGAAAGAGCTTTGCGGCAGATGTCCCATTGTTGTGCCGGCGGATAAGCACCCACAACCAGGAAATCCGCGCTCGCCTCCAGCTTGCAGTGCCCTGTTCCCGCTGGCAGGATAGCGACGTCTCCTGCCGTCACCTCGAGCTCATGCCCGTTCTCTCCTCCTAGCACCAGACGAGCGTGGCCGGCGGCAAAGCCGAGCACCTCGTGCGCTGTCGAATGAAAATGGTGAAAATCATAGACGCCGTCGCGCCATTGGGGAGGCCAGCCGTTCTTTGCAAATAATTCCTCGAAGGCCGACGCTGGGTCGGAACTGGCGGCCCGCACAGTCGAACGATAGAGGAGTACCGGCAGGTTCTCATTATTTGGGACCCATCCGTTGCGGTTCAGCTTGAGTAATTCCGGTTGCGGTTCGCCGCCCGGCTTCGGTCCAGATCCAGGATGGGCCGAGCTCATTGAGCCCGGACTCGATACGCTAAGACCAGCGGCACCCAGTAGCGTGTTGAAGCGTCTGCGTTCCACACCCTTATTGCAGCATGAAAATCGCCACGTACAACGTAAACTCTCTCCGGAAGCGGCTTCCTCTTGTGCTTGCCTGGCTCGAACAACACAAACCGGACGTGATGTGCCTGCAGGAGACGAAAGTCCAGGACTCGGAATTCCCGATTGAATCGTTTAAAGAAGCCGGGTATCAGGCGACCTTTCGGGGCATGAAGTCCTACAACGGTGTGGCCACTCTAAGTCGTGCAACTCCGGAGTTCGTGCAACATGGATTCTGCGAAGGGCCCGAAAACGAAGATGTGCGGATCCTGCAAACCACGGTGGACGGTGTGACGATTATTAACACCTATGTGCCCCAGGGGCACTCCATCAAGTCCGACAAGTATCAATACAAGCTGGCCTGGTTCCGGCGCATGCGGGACTATCTGGAGCAGAGCTTTCAGGCGTCGGATTCGATCGTCTGGCTGGGCGACCTGAATATTGCTCCTGAACCGATCGACGTCTATCATCCCGATCGCCGCGTCAATGATGTCGATTTTCACATCGATGCGCGCAACGCATTTCTGGAGGTGGTCCGTTGGGGATTAACCGACACGTTCCGGCGCCTTCACCCTGACCGGATCCAGTACACATACTGGGATTATTTTCGAAATGCCTTCCAAAACAATTGGGGCTGGCGCATCGATCATATTCTGGTGACCGCACCCCTGATTGAAAGGTGCCGGGCAGCCGATGTCGACGTGGAACCGCGAAAAGCACCTTCCGCATCGGACCATACCGTAATGTGGGCGGAATTCACGTAAGCGTTGCCGTTTCCGCTGACACTGACTTACAAAGAAAGAGGTGAGAGCTGTGTGGTCGCGCAGCTTTCGCGTCCCTGAAGCAGCGCGCGGATCGTTCTGGGGGAGAGGTCTGCACGCACAAAGGCCCGGGTGATCGCCCAGCGAGACAATACCATCAGGTGACTGCCTCCGTACCTGTCTGGTTCCGTTTCCACGACGCGCTGAACGATTTCCTTCCGCCCGACAAGCGAGACACCGAGTTTGAAACGCTCGCCGGCGCCAGTGATACGGTGAAGCACCTGATCGAATCGCTTGGTGTTCCACACACCGAAGTAGGACACGTAACCGTTAACGGAGCTCCCCGTGAGCTTTCGCAGCAAACCGCACGGGCCGATCACATCCAAGTGTTTCCTTACACCGAGCCGGTTCAGGTCGAGAACATTCGGTTTGTATTGGACGGGCATCTGGGGCGGCTGGCGGCGTACCTTCGCATGCTCGGACTCGACACTTGGTATCGCGCGTTCGCAGACGACCCGGAACTCGCTTCAGTCGCCAGCACGGAACAACGTGTTCTGCTGACGCGCGACGTCGGATTACTGAAGCGACGCGAAGTGAAAGTCGGCTACTGCGTTCGCAGTCAAAAGCCTCACGTGCAGCTTCGAGAAGTGGCTCGGCGGTTCGCGCTGCATACGTACTTCGCGCCCTTTCAGCGCTGCATGGAGTGTAATGCGCCACTCGCGCCGGTGTTGAAGTCCGAAGTAGCCCATCTCTTGCCGCCTCACACGCGAGAGACCAAAAAAGAGTTTAGCCAGTGCCCCGATTGTAAAAAAATCTTTTGGCGAGGTTCACATCACGCCCGTATGGCTGGCTGGATCGAAGAGCTGGTTGCAGAAGTAAGGCCACCAGGGACGAACGCGAGTTAGCTGGCCAGCACCAAATCAGCTCGGCTATTGACAGCCCCGAACTTCGTTGGTAAATTTCTTGCAACAGGTGCAATCGTGGTTTCGGGATGCGCACTGTTTCTTTCAAGGGGTAAATAATTGATGCCGTGTTGTAGATCGTTCGGGTGGAAGCTGGCGTGTGCCTTGGTTGCTATCGCTTCGTTTGGAATCAATCCACTAAAGAGTCAGTCCACGTTTGGCTCTATTGTAGGTACCGTGACGGACCCGTCGGGAGCTCCTATGCCAGGAGCGTCCGCCTCCTTAACTAACAATGGCACTGGCGAACACCGCTCGATGCAGACAGGTAATTCGGGCGAGTACTCGTTCGTCAATCTTGTTCCAGGCAACTACAAAGTCGAAGTCGAAATCGCCGGTTTTAAACACTATACGCGGGACAACTTGCAGGTACAGGTCGAGAGCGCTGTTCGCGTGGACGTCCCGATGCAAGTCGGTGAATTAAATCAGCAGATTGAGGTCACCGCGCAAACTCCGATTTTGCAGACGGAGAATGCCTCTCAGGGTCAAGTCGTGCAGGGTCGTAGCGTTCAAGAATTGCCTCTGAACGGACGTAACGTCCTTAACCTTGTCGCACTTGCGCCAGGCGTGGTGCCGCAGGGAAGCTCGATGACGAGCCTGACCGGGCAGAACGTCTTCTAGATCGGAAGAGC
>JBJMGJ010000013.1:0-6070 GCA_045807965.1 Bryobacteraceae bacterium
ACACGCCCGTCGGGAGTCTTCAGTGCGTAACCGTATTCAACCGGCGTCAATGTGTATGCGTCAGCGCCACGAGCGTGAGAAGCCAGCGCAAAACTCAGCGTGCCCAGAATCAAGCATGTCGTATATCTTCGGCGTTTCCCCATTCGTCCTTTTCTAAGATCGGAATCCGTCATATGCAGAATGCTCCCAGTCTGCGGGCCTTTTGTTTGAAGGTTCCGGTTTGGGCGCTGCGTTTCGACCTTTGCGAAAACGAGTCCCAACCGGCTGAAAAATGGCTCGCATGCACACCTATTTGCGAACCGCCTTGAATGCGCCCGGCTTGCCCCAGAAGATGAATGTTCCAAAACGAGTCGCGGTGACGATGTCAATCGCACCATCGTGGTTTAGGTCAACCGGTAGGACATCCGAGCCAGTACCCGAAGAGTTGTCAATCAACTCGGGAACAAACTCCGCGCCGCCGGGGGCCTTCCGGTTTCGCACGGTTCGATAAGCGTAGAGTACGGGGGGCCCGTAAGGATAGGGGTCCAGATAATCATCGCGGTGCGCCCAGTAGCGTTTGCCCACGATGAAATCGGGAATGCCATCGCCGTCAACGTCGGCTACTGCGGTGCCGTGCGGCTCTGAAAATGTCACGTCTCCGGCATTTTTTGTGGAGAAGTCATCCATAATCATGTGCTGGACAAACGTGATGCTGCCGCCCGCCTCGCGCTTCTGCTCGTACCATGCGAGTCCCCATCCATGCGGGTTCAGCACTGTAACGACATCGTTCAACCCATCGCCGTTCACATCATAGATACCCATTACGCTGCCGCCAAAGATATTGCGGCCATAACGCGCGAAGGCCTGGGGATGATAAGTCCACGTTCCCGCGCTGCTAGCCGCGGGCGGTTGCTCCCACCAGCCAAACGCGTTGACGATGTCCAGCCGGCCATCGCCATTGATGTCCCCCACGCCAATCCCATGCGCGGTCGCGTAGCCCTGCTCTGAAACGTTGTGGACTATCCAGGGTGCTGTCGGTTTTGCGGGATCGGGTTTTGCGTAGCGCACATATCCCTCCGCCATATAAACCATTTCAGGCCGGCCGTCGCCGTCGATGTCGCGCACCATGCCGATTTCGGACTGATATGCGGGAACGACGGTGAACTTGTCCCAGCGCCGTTTCTCACCTCGCGGATTGACGTAAAGAGTTATTCCCAAATCGGGAGAAGTATAGTTCCCGTTGACTACGTCCGGCCATCCATCGCCCGTGAAGTCGGCTGAGTATTGCATCCACGCTTCCTGGGTGTATTCGGTTCCAGGGTTGGAGGTGTGCGCCAGGTAAACTTCGCGGTAATGCGTGTAGTCTGGCCCGAAGTAGATGTAAGGTCCGGCGACGACGTCCATAACTCCGTCGTGGTTAAAGTCGCCTGCACCGGCGCCCCACGAATAATAGAAATCGCTCAACCGCTGTTTGCGAAACTGGGGCCCGGTCTTTTCTGGGATCCGCGACTTCACTCCCAGATCCGTCCATGAGACATCTTTGAAGCGTACGGTTCCGGCACCGGCAACATAAAGCGCAACGGGGCCGTACCGGCCGGCGTCGTCCTCGGCGGCCCCGCCCGCGATTTCCCCGCTATCATTCAGAAACGCGCGAATGATATTAGCATCAAGATAGATCTCGACCGTGTTCCATTCGCCGGGACGCAGTGATGTGTCGGGCGGGCGCAGCGGCAGGTTTGCCGGCACGGGCGGGCGCGGGCGACCAGTTTGGGCGCGACCTGCGGCGTTCGCATCTCCCGGGGGCGCAATCCGCATTTGGCCGCCCGCGCGCCGGAGGCGTTCGCGATCAACAATCCTGCCCTCCGTTGTCAAAGTTACCCGATACGAGCCCGGGTCGGGGTCCGTGAGTGACAGGTAGATCCCCTTCATCCCATCGGAAGTCTTTTCCAGCCGAAAGAGAATGCCCGCTTGGCAGCTACCGGAACATAAGAAAGAAGCGTGGAAACCAACGTCCTGAAGAGAGTCATTCAACATGAGAATCCCGCTCGAGTTCTCTTGCGGTGTTCCGGTGATCTCGCCATTTCGAACTTCCCACTTCGCTTGGCCCACCGGCTTCCAGTCTGCCAGATCGGATCCCTTGACGGTATGATCCGGACGAAACGCCGGTCCGATGGCGAATAGCGAGCCGACCACGACCAAGGAAGCGGCCACAAACAGGAAGAGACGTTTATCGATTTTCAAAACAGTTGTCCTAGTGCTCAAGTCAGAATGTCAACCGCATGCCCATCTGTATCTCACGGGAGTTAGTGGCCGACGTGATCGTGCCAAATGCGCCACTGCTGATGTTTGTGTTCGGATTTCCGAAGAACGGAGTATTCGTGAGGTGGTAGAACTCGGCCCGGTATTCAAGCCGCAAGCCTTCTGTAAGCGCGAACCTTCGGAATAGTGAAAAATCGTAGTTTCTAAGACTGGGGCCATGAACAATTCCGATACCGGCGTTCCCGAATTGATTTGCCGTGGGCGTCGCGAACGCCGAACTGCTAAACCAAGGCGACGCGGAACCGATGCCACCGAGATACTGCATGGACCCAACAACATTGGGGACTTGGCCGTTTCCGGGGCAATTGCAAGAGGTAGCGTCCGCGCTGGTGTTGATGGAGGCCCCTGAGGCATATCGAAAAAGCCCGTTCACCTGCCATCCCGACACAATCCACGTCACTGGCCCTCCACGGTTCAGCAGCGGTTTGCCCCGGCCGAACGGCAGTTCGTATAGATGGGTGATCGTCAGCAGATGCGGATAATAGTTAATAGGTCCGTAGTTATGCGAATAATTCAGAGCGTTTGGCGTGCTGCTGTACCCTAGCGATTTGCTGAACGCATACGCTACAGAGAAACTGTATCCGTTCGAGAATCGTTTAGCTAAGGTCGTTTGCAAAGCATTGTAGTTGCTGGTCAAACCGTTGCTCCTGAGAGTAACCGTGGAAGCATGCCCGAATGCCTGAAGAATGGGATTGCCGGCAACCCCTGTCCCGGGCGAAGCAGCATCCGGTCGGCCGGTGAAATATAGCTGCCGGCCTAAGTTGCCTACATAGCCGATATCCCAAGCCATCTGACCGAAAAGCCGTCTCTGATAGGTAAGGTTGTAACTCATGACATACGGCGTCGGGAAGTAGAAGGGTATGGAGTAATATGGCTGGTCCGGCGCGGGATTCCACACACCACTAGACGGCACATTAAAATTAACGATCCCAGGTATTGCTGTTGTTGGGCCGGCCACCCGATAAGTGTTCGCGGTGCCGATCTGAACGTTGCCGAGAACGGGTGGTTGTACGCTGAGCGAACCGCCGGCTGCGCCGAATCTGTCCTGATAATGACTGATACCAAAGCCTGCGCGCAGGACGGAATTGTCGTTCACTCGATAAGCCGCTCCGATACGCGGCTCAAAGCCAAGCGGATTGGCTCGAACACCGGTGCTCAGGCCGATGGCTCCATAGCCTGCGACCAGATACGTGTTGCTCGCGAAGTCATAATTTCCCGCCCCGCCCGCCAACCGTGGCTTGATTGTAGTAAACAGTTCATAGCGTAAGCCGAGATCCAGCGAGAGGCTGCGAGTCACTTGATAGGTATCCTGCGCGAACAAGCCGAGTTCCGTCTGGCGATTCGTCGGAGTGGTAAAGAGGTAAGTTCTGCCGATTTGATTCGGAGCTCCTAGCAAATAAGCCGCAAACGAGTTCGCCGTCGCACCGAACGCTCCCAGTCCCGGTCCACCGAGCAGCTGAGTAGCGCCAGGGCCGAACACGAATGAACCGCGCGGGCCCAGATTGGCGCCCTGCGCTTGATCCTGCTCCTCGCGGTACCGATTGACGAGTCCGCCCCATTTCAACACATGCCTTCCCGCCGTCTTGGTCCATGTGTTACTCACGGCGAAGATATTGGACGTGTAGATCGCCGGATAGTTCGTCGGAGTCCCAATCGTCGGCGTTGTCCCGACCGCGGCAAATCCGTTGATGTTGACGCTTACGATCCCGGTTGTTGACAGCGCTGTCGGACTTGGATCGAACACGCCCAAGGCCTGATTATTCAGCTGCGTTGGTATGCCAAACACGTTAAATACATAGCGCGAGAATGCCAATCTCAGCTCCGAAATCAGGGTAGGACTGAAGGTGTGATTTACATTCGATATGGCGTCAATTGTGCCATTTTCTGATTGCAGGCCATTGCCGATGACATCTGGAAGGAAGGAGCCGCTAAGGTCATTAGCCCACGTTCTGCTCAGCCTTACGAACATCTTTGTGTCGTCGGAAAAGTAGTGGTCGACGCGGCCGTCGATTGCATGCTGCAGGATTCGAGAGGGCACAGCTGCTGCATAGTTGTTCACCAGACCGAGAGTTGATCCCTGGCTTGTCAGATTGACCGCGGGGAAGTATGGATTGATCTTCAGCGCTAACTGGCTTATTCGGTTTTGGGGAATTATGTTGTTTGGGAATAGTCTCCGCCCGCTCCCGTCAGCGCTCCCGGTCTGGGGATCATAAAGCGCCAGGCCAGGAACACCGGAAAAGTTTCCATTGATCCAGTTCTGATTTGGAATCGTTGCCGTGGTGAACGTCGAACTGATCTCGCGTATGTCGCGGTATGCACCCAAAAAGAACGTTTTGTTTCTTTTGATCGGGCCTGAAAAAACACCGCCGAATTCGTTACGTGTCAGCCCGGGTTTTGAACCGCTGACGTTGAAAAAGTTTCTAGCTGCGAGCGCAGCCACACGGTTGAACTCATATGCCGCGCCGTGGAAACTGTTCGTACCCCCTTTGGTAACGATGTTGACGGACGCACCGCCGACATGACCGAATTCTGCAGCGTAGTTGCTTGTGGTAACCCGCACCTCTTCGACCAGTTCAGGAGCAGGAGAGAAGATGGTGCCGCCCAGGATCATCTCACGGTTTTCCGTGCCATCCATGGTCGAGCTATTCGCCGCGGTCGTTATTCCGTTGGCAGAGAAGCTGGTCGTGGCGCCCGGCCCGTTCAGCGTAGGATTTCCTCCTGAAGGAGGTCCCACTCCCGCCAGAGTGGTCGCAAGCTGATGTACGTCGCGATTTTCCACTGGCAGCTCAGTCACCGTCTGGCTGCTCAGGTTTCGTCCTACTTCCGCGTGTTCAGTTTCGAGCAACACGTTCTCGGCACTCACCGTGACACTCTCGCTTACGTCTCCTGGCGTCAGAATCGCGTTGACTCGTACCGTGGTGGATACGCCTAAAACGACATTCTCGGCGGTGTAAGCTTTGAAACCCGGCGACTCGAGTCGCACGGAGTAAGTCTGCGGGTCAAGGAAGGTAACGGTATAAGTACCGGCTTCGGTTGTAGCCGTGTTCTGAACCGCTCCGGTCGAGAGTGACCTTACCTGCACCGTGGCGTTGGGTACGGATGCTCCCGACTGATCAGTCACGACGCCCACGATTGTGGAATTGACCACCTGCCCCGGGAGCGTTGAAATACTAGTTGCAAGTCCGAGAATCAACGCGAGCGAACCGAGGGCGCTCCAGCGAACCCGAAACAGTAACCGGCGCTCCTTCACATCGAGTCGATTACGGTTCATCGAATAACAACGACGACGCTGATCCGGCTTTACTGTGTTCTTTGTCACCGTGGACCTCTTTCCCTGAACGGATACCTAGAAACTTCTCCGTGTGAAAGGCTACCCTGCGACGCGGCTCCATTTCACAATGAGCAATAGAGTATTTCTCTGAGTGAGCCGAATGCTATCAGGTCGATTTAAGGGAAGTCAAGGACTTTTTTCTGCAACTTTGAAAGCGCTCTAAACCCTCTCTGAAACAGTGGCTGCAACCAAGTATTCATTCGGATGTCCCACTGGCTGGTCCGAGTAAACGCTTGGTAGAAGACTTTCCGCAACCGTGCGCCGGACGTTGACTGCTGGGCTGTGTCCTCAGGCGAGGATAGTGACGATCCGGCCGTACCAGGCCGAAAAGTAACGTTCGTCAGCAGCAGCAAGGCTTCGGGCAGCGTGGTCCGCTTGGTGCCTGAGTTGCTGTATGCGCTTTAGTATTCGAGACCGAGTACAGCTCTTCGGCTCCTGCCC
>JBJMGJ010000014.1:0-10529 GCA_045807965.1 Bryobacteraceae bacterium
GAGTAAAGGCCAACCACGATAGCGGATCGGGGCACCGACGTGCGGAATGAAATTATTGAGCAGGATGAGGCCATAGAACACGCCGAAATATAACGGCCAGATCCGCAGAATGCGGAATGTAGAAGGATCGGACGTGAATTGTTCCGAGGCGATCGTTGTCTCGCATCAACAATTCGGTGATGACGAGTGCGCTGAGCAGAAAAAGGACAGGAACGCAGAAGTTGCCGAGAAGGCAGATGTTGTAGAGCTAGTAGTGCTGTGCCTGATGGATAGGTACATGATCCATACGATGCACGGCAAACACGCTTACAAACGAGAGCAAGCGCAAGAGGTCCAGTTCGGGGTGATAATAGCGGCCGATATCTGTTTCATTTATTCGTTTTCCGAGCTTAAATCGTCGATGCTCGGAATCCGAGCGAACATAAGACCCATCACGGAGCTAGCTATAGACGGTCGGGTCATCGATTCGGGCTGTTGTCCCGTTGGGCGCCAACACCGGTTCTGCGAGGATGGCGGCATGAAAACCGTTCTGAAGCTCATCAAGGGGGCCGGTGAATGGCCCCCCGACCTGTAGCTCAGAATCGATGGCCCGCCGTACAGCACGCGGCAACGGAAGCTCGGGCACCCGCGCCGTTCACTTCAAAAACTTCCATGCAGGCCAGTTTTATTTCCCAGTATGACTTTTGCCCCAGAAGATGAACGTCCCCAGCTTATTGCCGGTGACAACGTCCATGGAGCCGTCTTTGTTCAGATCTGTGGCGAGTACCGTGGAACCTACACCGGAACGAGTGTCTATTAACTCTGGCTCAAATCGTGCTCCTCCTGATGCCTTGGGATCGCGAATCGCCCTATACCAGTAAAGAACCGGAGGGCCGAAAGGATCAGGATCCAGATAGTCGGCGTTGTGCGACCAGTACCGTTTCCCTACGATGAAATCCGGAATCCCGTCCCCATTCATATCTGCAAAATAGGTACCATGGGGTTCCGAGAACACCACCCCTCCGGTATTCTCGTTCGGAGTCCCCAGATCGTCGCTGATCATGTGACGTACGAAGGAAATCTGACCTCGCCCGTCGCGCTTCTGCTCAAACCAGGCCAAACCCCATCCGTGCGCATTCAGCGATGTCACCACGTCCTTCAGACCGTCTCCGTTCAGGTCGAACACCCCCATCAATGCGCCTCCGCTGCCGTGCCGGCCAAACTCTTCGGGATGATATGTCCAGGGCTGGTTGCCGCCTGCCAGCGGCTGCTCCCACCATCCATAGGCATTCAGGATGTCAAGCCGGCCGTCCCCGTTGATATCGCCCACGCCGATCCCGTGTGCCGTCCCGTAGCCTTGTTCGGAGACATGGTGCACGATCCACGGCGCGGTGGGATTGGCGGGGTCAGGCTTCGCGTAACTCACGTAGCCATCTCCCATGAAGAGCACCGCGGGCTTACCGCTGCTGTCGATATCAGTCACTGTGGCAATCTCGCTCTGAACGTTGGGGACCACCTTGTACTTGTTCCAGCGGCGCTCTTCTCCGTTGGGATTCACGTACAGATACACGCCGCTGTTGGGACCGCCGTAGGTAACGTTGATCACATCCGGCAAGCCGTCACCGGTAAAGTCATCCGCATATTCGCACCACCACGAATTGAAGGATGTGGAAGGGCTCGTCGACTCGGCGAGCGCGATTTCGGTGCTCTTCGTGTAGTCTGGACCGTAATAAATGTAGGGTCCCGAAACGACATCCTGATGGCCGTCGTGGTTGAAGTCCGCCGCTGCGGTCGTCATTGAATAGTAAAAATCGCTTATCTGCTGCCTACGGAATTCAGGAGAAGTCTTGTCGGGATTCCGGACCTTCAAACCCAGATTTTTGTAGGCTATGTCCTTGAACTGCACCTCTCCGGTACCGCCGACGTACAAAGCAATCGGACCGTAGCCTTCGTCCGCCACGCCACCGACTTGGCTGCCGTAATTCAAAGCCGCTCGCACGATGTTCGCGTCGAACAGAAACTCGATCTGGTTCCATTCATTCGGATGGAAACTGGTGTCGGGCCGCGCGAATGGCAGTTTCACGTCATAAGAGGGCCTGGCGACTTGGGGCGGCCGCTCATTCGGGTTCGGCGGAGGAGCCACCCGCATCAATCCGCCGCCGCGGCGCAGCCGGTCACGCGTGAGGATTTTTCCCTTCTCATCCAAAGTTACCCCGTACGAGGGGGTGCCCGGCTCGGTGAGCGACACGAAAGTTCCCTTCCAGCCCTCGGCGGTCTTCTCCGTGCGGAACATCGCTCCGGCTTCGCAGCCAGCGCTGCACCTGAAGTTTGCGAACAGTCCCACGTCCTGATAAGAGTGATCCAATATCAGCCACCCACCGCTGGGCGACCCAGGCCTGCCTGTGATTTCACCATTCTCGGCGTGCCAGTTCGCCTCGCCAAGCATGTGCCATCCAGAAAGGCTCGAACCGCTGAACGTGACGTCGGCATGAAAAGAGGGACCAGCGGCGAACACCGACGTTGGGCCGATTAGCGCCACGGCAACCAAAAGCAGAAAACATTTCTTCATAAGGGGCACTTTCCTAAAGTTAGAATCTCAGGGCTTGCCTGAAGTAACAGGTGACGGTTATACAAGTCGATGAGGGACTCCGAACGCACACTCTTCTTATTTATAGACCGCACCCAACAGCTCCGGACTTGCCCGGCGCTTTTCAAGCGGATGTCCCAAAGCTTACGGTTCGATTAGTGGATAGTCCAACCACCATCAACCATCAGAACATGTCCGACTACCATATCGGACATAGGACTACTCAAGAAGAGTACGGCTCCGACAAGATCTTCGGGCTGATTCCATCGGCCGCGCGGGATCATCTGAGTAGTCGCCCATTCTTTGTAGCCAGGACGCTCCAGAATATTCTTTCGAGACTCTGTTTCTGTGATGCATGGCGCGACGACATTGACAAGAACTCCATCTTTAGCCCACTCGAGCGACAGAGCGCGAGAAAGGTGGTGGACACCCGCTTTGCAGGCGGCGTAGACAGACCGCATTTTAAACGCGACTTCACCGAAGTTTGAGCCTATGTTGATTATTCTCCCGCCACCCTGAGGAATCATAATCTTTGCGGCTGCCTGACAGGAAAAGAATACGCTCTTCAATGAGGCCGCCATGGTCCGGTCGTATTCCTCTTCCTTGACGTCTAATGCCGCCGTCGTACCCGTCCAACCTGCGTTATTGACCAGAATGTCAAGCCTTCCAAATCTCTCGTTAACCTGATTCATCAGCGCTTGCACCTGGGCGACGTTGGAGACATCTGTCGGCACAACCAGCGCTTCCCGTCCGAGCGCTTGAATTTCGGCTTGAAGCTGGTTAATCTCGTCCAGGCGGCCTTCCGGATACTTGGCTAGGGCCACGTGCGTTCCCGCCCGCGCCAGGCCTAGCGCGATAGCGCGTCCAATGCCCTGGGAAGCTCCAGTGACCACCGCAACCTTATCTTGTAGCTGAAAACATGAATAATTCATTTTGTTTTGCCGAAGGCGAGTTGCCGTTAACTATTCAGGATCGCAATCGCCCGAACAGGAGCAGCCGTCGTGTTTACCCATTTTATGGGAAAGAGGCTCAACGTGAAACCGTGCGAAGGTAATTGATCGAAGTTCGTCATATTTTCGAGATGGTAATACTCTCGCGTCAGCATCACCCGATGCGATTCCCAAAACTTTCGCCGCTCGAACATGGCCCACACAGGCGGATCGTAAGTGACAGCGTCGATGCCCGTCATCTTTATGCCTTGGTCCAGCAGCCAGTTTGTCGCTTCACCGGTCATACCGACGTGGTCGGTGAGGTAGGCTTCCGTTTGCTGAATCTTGCCCGCGCCCGTATGGATCAGCACGATGTCTAACGGCTTCAACCGGTATTGAATCTTATCGAGAGCCTGTTTCAGATCGCTCACCGTGATGCCCGATCCTTTCGGCAGGTGGCGGAAATCAAGGCAAACGCCATCCCCGTAACAAAACTCGAGCGGTATCGCTTCGGGCCCTGGCGCATCATCCCGCAGGTGGCGCAAGGAGTCCATGTGAGTTCCGATGTGGTCTCCGAGAACGATCAGGTAACTGGCGGTTAACCAGTCCACTCCGTACTTTGCCGCACCTATGCGCTCGGCGAATTGCTGCCACGTCTCGTACATCGCAAGCGAAGGCCGCACTACTCGCGGAAACGCGACCATGTCATTGTGCACGGCCATACTGAGGTCTATAAGTTCACGGGCCAAAATGGAATACCTTTCCTCTAAAATTTTCTTATTTGGAGCACTGGCGGGTCAGGGAAGTCCGCAACGCCCCACGCCAATGCCGGAAGCAGATTCGGGCACCCGCCACTCACTGGGTCGCAGTGATGCCGCCGTCCAGGTATAGCGTCTGCCCAGTGATGAAATTGGATGCAGCGGACACGAAGAACAGAACTACGTTCCATACTTCTTCCGGTTCTGCTATACGGCCGAGCGGTATCCGGGCCACAAGCGAATCGTAGAACTTCGCATCAGAAAGCATCTTTGCGACCTGCGGGGTTCGGACGAAGGTCGGCGCGACAACGTTGACATTAATCTGGTGTGGTCCCCATTCCGCGGCCAACTGCTTACACATGATGGACAGTCCACCTTTCGCGGCACAATAGGCCGCATATCCTCTTCCACGTAAGGCAAGCAGGCTGCGCACCGAGCCAAAGTGAACCTGTTTTCCGCCCGAGCCCTGACGCATCATGTGTTGTGCCACTGCCTGGGCTTGGAACATCGCACCTCGCAAATTGACGTCGAGAACGCGGTCGAAATTTTCTTCCGTGACTTCTTCGGCCTTTTCTTCGCGATTCAATCCAACGCAGTTCACCAGAATGTCCAGCCGTCCGAACCGGTCGACAACGTCATCAATCATCCGCTTCGTTTCGCTGACGGATGTGACATCGAAGGTTGTCGCCCATGCATCGCCACCGTCGGCGCGCAACGCCGCCGCACAAGCTTCCGCTCTTGTGCCACTGTGTCCCGTAATAGCAACGCGTGCTCCCAACGAGGATAACCCCCGGCTCACGACTTCTCCGATACCTCCATACCCGCCCGTAACAAGTGCTACTTTGCCGTCTTGCCGGAATAGCTGAGTTAGCGAATCCATTAAGTCTCTCGTTCGGGCTACTTGCCTACCCAGCCGCCGTCCACGTAGATCGATTGTCCGGTTGTATATCCCGCTTCTTCAGATGCAAAGAATGCAGCCATCCTGCCAATCTCCTGCGGTGCTCCCGGTCTGCCGAGTGAAATTTGAGCCAGTATGCCCGGCAGCAGGTCAGGCCGCTTCATCACCCACTCCGTCATGGAAGTATCAATCAGTCCAGGGTGAATGCAGTTCACGCGAATACCGGAGGGGGAGACCTCCGCCGACATGTTGCGCGTCAGAGCTTCAATTCCCGCCTTGGCGATTACGTAGTGCGTGCGGCCGGGAAGAACTCTTGAGACCTGAATCGATCCGAGATTAATGATGCTGCCTTTTCTTTTCTCGGCGATAGCACGCCGGCAGAATACTTGCGAGCACAACCACGGTCCTCGCGCATCTACTTCCATTACCCGCGTCCATTGCTCGTCCGTCATCTCGAGAAAAGGAACAATTGTCTCGATTCCCGCATTATTGACGAGAATGTCGATGGGTCCGAACTCTTTCCAGACCTTCTCAAAGATGTGCTCCACCTGTTGGCGGTTGGAAACGTCCGCTTCGGCTGTCATCGATCGGCAGCCCTGGGAACGAACCCATGCCGCAACGTCCTCGGCATCTTTATCAATCTGAATATCATTGATAACGACGTCGGCGCCCTCCATGGCAAATACCTCGCAAATCCCGCGACCGATACCTCGCGCCGCTCCTGTGACAAGCGCCGCCATTCCCTGCAATCTTTTCAATGTGCCACTCCTGTGACTTGATGATGATTCATCTGAAGCATGTTTGCGAGACCGAACAGGATCCATTGTTTTCGCATGGCGACACCGGTTGTGGCAGGTATTTGTCCGGCCGCAACACAGTGCCAACTTTCAATCTTGTACGCGCGTCTTTAGGCAAACCTCTAGCATTGTCTTTCGACGTCTTCTGTTTGCCTGAACAATTTTGGTTTAGATCCGATCGGGCGAGTCCTATTGGCTGCCTTTTAACATCCCAACCGCTGCGCGCACATTCTTCGCACTACCTTTCGGAAGCGCAAAAACGTAGTAACCTTGAGACTCCGGTTTTCCTGGGTCGAGAACCATGGATGAGGTCCCGCCGCCTGCAGCAAAGAAGGCGACGTATTCCCGGTCTCCCACCATATATACCGCCGGAATTCCATCCGGGTTTGCATCGATCTTCGTTTCCCATAGCGTCCGCCCGGTATCTTTATCGAGGGCGTGTATGTAGCGATCAGGGCCCGTCGCCTGGAAAATCAACCCGCCCGCGGTGACGACCGGACCGTTTCGGATGAATTCGGAGCTTCCCGTATTGGTGATTCCTTTCGAAGCGAGTCCGGGTGTGGTCCCGATAGGCCTCTGCCATTTAATGGATCCGTCGTTGAGATCGTAGGCCACAAGGGAAGACCACGGCGGACTGAACGCAAGTACGCCATCTGCGGCACGAAACACATTTCCGAACGGACCGTAGTACCGTGTTTGTCCTGCTGGAGGTGGGAATGGCGGTGTATAGGGTCGGCGTTGAGCTGAGGCTCCGGACAACGGCGCCTCACCTTCGGCCGGTTTCGTCAGGTAAGCTGCCAAGAAATCAACATCCGTTCGGCCCAGCGAATCTTCCGAGAATGCAGGCATCTGGTTTTTCCCGTTCCTAAGAGTTCGAACGAAATCATCTCGTCCGATTTGGTTTGGAAACGTGATGCGGTCTCGACTTTGGGTATGACAGCCGATGCAGTTCCTTTGATAAACTGCGTAGCCTTGCTGTTCCGGAGTCCCCACGCCCAGCGGCCGCGGTTGTTGCCGGGGCCGCTCTGTCATTTTGTGAATTGTTGGGGCGTCATAGCTCTTGACATACATCATTCCGGTCGTCGGATCAGCGGCGGTGCTGCCTTGATTAGCACCTCCATTTTCCCCAGGCACAGCAATCTGGTCTCGGTCGAAAGCCGGAGGAGTAAAGATGCCCTCCGCTCTTGCATTCTTCACGATATCCTCTATCCGCGCCTTTTCCTTTGGATCAAGGTAAGGGTTAATGTCCTTTAGTGTGAAATTTTGTCGTGCAAACGGAGGTGGCCAAGTCGCGAATGGCTGCGTCGGCCAGGATTCCTCCAGTGGCATGTCCGACTTGGCAACAGGTCGTTCTTCTATCGGCCACAACGGCTCTCCGGTCACGCGGTTGAATACGTAAAGAAATCCGAATTTCGTTGCTTGCGCAACCACATCGACCCGCTTGCCATTATGCTTCACGGTGAGAAGTTTCGGTGCGGCAGTGGGGTCGTAGTCCCACAAATCATGATGAACGAACTGGAAATGCCAAAGTTTTTTCCCTGTGCGTGCATCCAGTGCCACCAGCGAATCTCCATATAAGCCCATCCCTTTGCGATCGGCTCCGTAGAGATCGTAAGTCGGAGAACCAAGCGGGAGATATACGATTCCGCGTTTCGCGTCGACCGAAAGCTCTCCCCACGTATTCACTCCTCCCACATAGGTCCATGCATCCGGAGGCCAAGTGTCATACCCAGGCTCACCGGGGTGCGGAATGGTATGGAACTGCCATCGAATTTGTCCCGTCTTCACGTCGTAAGCGCGAATATCTCCGGGCGGCGAACCATACATTTCACCAGGTGCAGAACCCATGATCAACAGATCGTCAAATACTCGCCCAGGCGTGCCGCTTTGAATCTCCCGGAACGTGCTTAAATCTCGGCCAAGTCCCTCTCGCAGGTCGACCTTACCGTCGTTCCCGAATGTATTGATTGTGACGCCAGTCTTGAGATTGATCTCTTGGATATATTGGTCAACGGTGAGGATCAGTCGCTGATCGGCCTGATCTTCGCTCTGCCACAGATTAAACCCCCGATTGGTCGGATGCCCCTCCACAGGATGCGTCCAGATTTGCTTTCCACTTGCAGCATCGACTGCATAGACGGCATTGTCCTTCCCGATGACATACATGACTCCATTAACAACCAGAGGATTGAAGGAGAACCTTCCGGTCGGTCCTTGCGCGGGGAGAAACCAAGCCAACTGCAGCTTATTCACATTGCCTTTGTTGATCTGTTTGAGCGCAGAGTACTGCATCGAGTCGGCCGACCCGCTATAGTCCTGCCAAGTCGTATATGGCGGCGGCTGTTCCGTCGCCGCTTGGACAGAAAGTGCTACGAGAGCAGTCGACAGGAGCGAGCACGAGACAGTCACTCTTCTACGGGAGAACAAACTTCGACCTCCCGATATTCCCCAACGTTCCTCCTCGGTTCCATGACTCGGATGCAGACCCAATCGGCTTTCTCTAATCTTTGCCATAACCTTACTTGCTGGCCGAAAGCCGGGCGCTCGGGGTGGTATCTACCTGCAAGTCGCCAAGAACGAACTGAATGCCACCGAGTATCATTTCGGCGAATGCAGGATTCTGAAACAAGGTAGGCGTGTGCCCGAGAGCGCAATTGAACACCCGGCCTTTCCCTTCTTTTTTGACCCAGACCATCCCGTAGTCGTTATCGGGCCGTACGTGCCACGCACTTAAATCGGATTTCGCCGCATCTATGCTCAGCAGCACGTGGAGTTTCTCCCGCGAGTACGGTCCGGTTGGCGGGAAGTGATAAAACTCATCTACATACGCGAAGGGCTCTGCTTTGAACCCTTTCATAATCGGGCTGTTCGGGTCGTCTACTTTCAGAACGGCCTTTTCCACGTGGTGCGGACCATCGGTGGCGCCCAGGAGTTCACCAAACTCCGGTACGTCCCGCGAGGCAAACGATGAGCCGTGAATACCTGCCAATCCTCCGCCTTCTCGTACAAACCGGCCGAGCCCGGCCATAACCTCCGGATCGGCAAACACCTCTCCGTCGCTACTGTTCAGAAAAACGGCATCAAAGCTCTTGATCTTCGGATATTTGAGATTGTTCAGGTCGTTGCTAAACACGGGCTCGTAAGCGCCGGTATTCTTAGCCATCAGCTGAATCGCAAGATTCGCGTGCGCTGAAGTGTCGTGATAATAGGCTCCGGCCGGACAAATATCAATTACCAGGAGCTTCCTCGCACTCTGCGGTTTCGCCAAGGGCAGCTTCGGCAAAGCGGATTCGATCCCTCGTTTCACCTCATCAGGAATGCGCGCCGTGCTCGTAATTGGAATCACTTTGGAATCTTGCTCCACCCGATAGCCCATGGCGTAGCGAGCATTCTTTTCAAATCCTTCGATCGAACTCGTCAGAACTTGCGACGCACCGCCGGCATCTATTTGGTTGATCACGATAAACAGCGGCTTTATTCCGCCGTATGGCCTAGAGCAGTTGCTGCATTCGTCCGGCTGCTCCTCGGGGGCAGGCTCTCGCTTCGCAATTTCGAGCAGCAAATTCTTCACGTTCCCTACGCCGCTCCCGAGCGGAACATCATGCCCTTTTGCTCCAAGGGCGCTACGATCTCGTAACGTGAGCGTCATCAGCCTTTCGTTGACGCTAGCTATGGCCTCGACCGGCTTCACTCCCGCTTCCATCCATTTGCCCGTATCCACGCTGAGCCCGATCCGCGGGGTTCGCGTGCCGACGAGTTTGACAGCGCCTTTCGGGTCTTTTGCTTCTAGCGCTACGTTCACACCGACTTCGTTCGCGAGTTTGTCCATGGCCTCCAGCGTCGAAGGTTCGAGGTTGCAAACCACAGTAGTTGCCCCGAGATTCTTCGCAAAGGTCAACACCGCACGTTGAGTGTCCGCGGTTTCGGGCATTCGGTCTATGTGATACGCCAGCATCTTCAGCTTCAATGCCGCAAGCTTGTCTTGGACAACTTTGGTCTCTGCTTCCGAAAGATTGAAATTGAGAAGTTTTTCGATCTCGGGACTTGTCTTCTGCGTGTTGTAACCTTCGATGAAACCGAGGCCGAGTGCATCGGTCTTAACCGCGGCTTCGGTAAACGTTAGCTGCCGAAACGCGTCGGACGGAATGCCGATGCTCCATCCGAGTAGGTTTGTCACTGTGGTGCGCACGTGACGTTCAGGGACCCGTACAGACTCAATAGGTTGGGCCGCCGCATTGCGGTTACGGGCTGTCTGAGCAAGCATTACCGAACCTAATAAGAGAATCGTGCCTACACGAATGTCGCGATGCCGGAGAAATGTCACAACTCCTCCTTCTGTGCTTGCCAGTGCCTGTTGTTGCACATTACGCAACATGCCATTTCTGTTCGTGAGCAGAATACTATCACAGAGAAACAGAAACGAAAAGAGCATAACGGAATGTATGTCGTTAGCACGGTAAATGTCCGGCGTAATGTCAGTAGCATGTGATTTGTCCGGCGTAATTAGCAAGGTATTTGTCCGCTTTGAAGGAGAGCGGCTGGAGACGCTAGGGTTTGGGAACAGACCGAGCGATCTCCGGC
>JBJMGJ010000015.1:0-10144 GCA_045807965.1 Bryobacteraceae bacterium
ACACCCTCGCCTGAAACATCCCTGGTGATCGAAGGATTCTCTTCCTTTCGACCAATTTTGTCGATCTCGTCTATATAGATGATGCCGGTCTGCGCGCGTTGCACATCCCAATCAGCATTTTGCAGGAGACGTAGAATAATATTTTCTACGTCCTCGCCCACGTACCCGGCCTCGGTCAGAGTTGTGGCGTCGACAATGGCAAACGGAACGTCGAGAATTCGCGCCAGAGTCTGCGCAAGAAGAGTTTTACCCGTCCCAGTCGGCCCAATCAGGAGGATGTTGGACTTGGATAGTTCCACCTCTGCGCCCCGCTGTTTGTTCATCTGGATGCGCTTGTAATGGTTATAAACAGCAACGGCCAGCTTCTTCTTTGTCGCCTCCTGGCCAATCACATACTGGTCCAGATACTCCTTAAGCTCTAGCGGCCTCGGAAGCTTTCCCGGCGTGCTATAGCTCTGCTCATGCCGATCGTCTTCAATGATCGAATTGCAGACGGCTATGCATTCATCGCAGATGTACGCTCGGGGATAATCACTTGGCGAAGAAATCAACTTTCCGACGACATCTTGGCTTTTGTGACAGAAGGAACAACGGAGGGAATCGTCGGATCCGGCGCGTTTCAAGCTGGCTCTCCTACATAAAAAAGGATCAAATGACCACTCGCCCTGATCGGTAAGACTTGCAGTATCAGTATACCAAGTTCATGTGACTTACAGGTCAAGAACTTAGATCTCCCTTTTGGCACAAAATCCAATGTACCCGGAGCCGCAATGAGTCGCTATCGGAAATGTCAGGTACACGGTAATGGATACGCCAAAACTTCAGAAGAAGCTAGGCCTGCTTTTGTGCCTGGTCGAACAGGAACTGGAGCGTCTTTTCGGTTTGTATGCTTCCGCTGATGCGGCCCAAGGTACCGTCTTTTTCCAGGCGAGCACGCGTGACAGGCACAGCCTCACGCTCCTGGCGAGCAATTCGCTGCACCTCACGATCGACTTCGTCCTTTGTCGCCGAGATACCTTCCTGCTCGGCGATTTTCTCGAGGAGCAGCGACGCCCGGACATTCCGGACTGCCTTCTCACGCTGGCTCTCCTTCACCTTTTCCCAATCGAGCTGGATGGTGTTCGGATCAATGCCCTGTCCGGCCAAATTGCGAAGCTGCATCCGCACCTGGTTTTCGATTTGCCGGTCGATATAGGCCTGCGGCACAGCGAAGTCGTTCCGTTCCACGAGGCGGTCGACCAGTTCTTCCTTCGCCGTTTGCTGAGCCGTGTGTTGCTTCTCGTTGAAAATGGACTTGCGGATAGCATCGCGAAGCTCGTCCAGGGTCTGATAGTCGCCCAAGTCCCGTGCAAACTCGTCGTCGAGCCCGGGAAGCTCCTTTTTCCGGATGAATTTAGGCGTCAGCTCGAAACGAACAGTTTTACCCGCCAGTTTCTCCTGACCGTAGTCTTCCGGATACGTGACATCCAGCTCGATTACCGCGTCGGGCGTCGCGCCAATCAGGGCCTCATTGAAGGAAGGGAGAGTTTCTTCGCCTCCGACCTGAATTTGCACGTCCTGCTCGATGGGTTCGGCCAGCCCGCCCAAAGACCTGAGGTGAACCAATACGTAGTCGTTGTTCTCAATGGGGCGGGGATCCAGGTTCGGGTATTCGGCCTTGCTTTCCCGCATGGCCTCGAGCCGCTTTTCCACCTCCTCGTCAGACACCGTAGGTTCCTCGTACTTCGCCGGCAGGCCGCGGTACTCGGCCATCTCAAATTCGGGGGCGATCTCGAAATCCGCCTTGAACCGAATCGGCTGGCCCGGCTCGAATTTCAAGTCGGTGATATCAGGAGTCCCGACGACCTTGAGATCGTCTTGCTGCACCCGGTCGCGAAAAGCCTGCGGGAGCAGCAACTCCAGCACTTCGTTGCGAATTTCGCCCTCAAAGCGAGATTTGATGATGTTAAGGGGCGCTTTGCCGGGCCGGAAACCCGGAAGCCGAACTCGTTGCTTGATGGAGTTCGTGACCCGTTCCTGCGCGCGCTCGACTTCGTCGAGAGGAATCTCGATCTCGATTGATCTTTTGCAATCGACTGCTATTGACACTGAATGTTCCTTAGAAAGAGGGGAGAAGCGGACCTAAAATCCGCTTCTCGGTTGAGCTGCAAACAGGAAGGAAACTAGACGGAGGCAGTTGCGAGTTGGGCGGATTCACGAAGCGTATCCGCTTTGTCAGTCTTCTCCCAACTGAAACTGCCCTCGGTGCGGCCAAAGTGGCCAAAGGCGGCCGTTTTTCGGTAGATAGGCCGGCGGAGATCCAGCGACTTAATCATGCCGGCCGGGGTGAGCACGAACGTATCCCGTACCAACTCCGCCAACCGGGCATCTTCCACTTTTCCGGTTCCAAATGAGTTCACCATGACGGAAACCGGCTCTGCCACGCCAATCGCGTAAGCAAGCTGGACCTCGGTTCGAGAAGCCAGCCCGGCCGCCACGAGATTCTTCGCGACATAACGAGCCATGTAACAAGCCGAGCGGTCTACCTTCGTCGGATCCTTGCCGGAGAAAGCGCCACCGCCGTGACGACCCATACCACCGTAGGTATCCACGATGATTTTACGGCCGGTAAGACCCGTGTCGCCATGCGGCCCGCCGATCACAAACCGGCCCGTTGGATTGATGTGAAACTTGGTCTGGCTATCAACCATTCCGGACGGGATCACCGAATCGATGACGTACTTTTTAACTTCGGCCCGCAGGGTCTCTGTCGTTACATCGTTATCGTGCTGGATCGAGACGACAACGGCATCGATCCGCTTCGGCTTGCCCTCGACGTATTCCACACTGACCTGACTTTTGCCGTCCGGCCGGAGGTAAGGGAGAGAACCGTCTTTACGCGCTTCACTCAGGCGCCGCGAAAGCTTGTGGGCCATCATGATGGGCAATGGCATCAGCTCCTCGGTCTCGTCGCAGGCGTAGCCGAACATCAGGCCCTGGTCGCCAGCACCGCCCGTATCTACCCCCATCGCAATATCCGGGGATTGCGCCTGGATCATATTGACGACGGCACAGGTCTTCGCATCGAAGCCCATCGCTGAATCGGTGTAGCCGATCTCTGAGATGACTCCGCGGACCAGCTTGGGGACGTCCACGTAAGTCGTTGTGGTAATTTCACCCGCGACAATACAGATACCGGTTGTGACCAGGGTTTCGCACGCTACGCGCCCCGTGGGATCATCGGCCAACACTGCGTCAAGCACAGCGTCGGAAACCTGATCGGCGATTTTGTCCGGGTGGCCTTCCGTCACGGATTCTGACGTGAAGATATATTTCATCGAGATAACAGCACTCCTTTTTTAGTCAGGCAACGACCTAGGACGGAAGTGAACATAAGGCGTCGCTTCCGGCAAAACTCTTAGTTTAGCAATTTTTGGGGGCTATCTGGCGCCTCGGGGACACAGATCAGCCGAATGGAAGTCCGGGATAGCAAGTTTCCGAGGCAACAGCCCGGAACAAACCTCGGCAAGAGTGGATTATCCTCAAGGTCATTGGACCGACTCGATTCGCAGCAAGCGAGCCCCCGGAATGCCTGAGCTACTGACCCTCTCGCAGCTCAAGTCCATGATTACACTCCAGGACTTCGAGGCCGAGATGCAGCGGCGCGTCACGACCGACGCCTTCGAATATGTTTCAGGTGGCGCGGGAGCCGGCCTTACAGTTCGCGAGAACAGAGCTGCGTTCGACCGCGTTCGAATCCTGCCCCGGGCGCTTGTAGACGCGACGTCCATCGACACCAGGACCGAACTTTTTGGCCGAATTCACGAGTTCCCCATCCTGCTTGCACCCGCCGGGTACAACATGCTGATGCATCCCCGCGGGGAACTCGAGGCTATAGAAGGCGCCAATCTCGCGGAGGCAACAATGTGCGCCGCGAATTTCTCGAACTTCACGGTCGAGGAGATCGGCGCGGCCGCTACCCGAGCTATCTGGTTTCAACTTTACGTCCAAACAGACCGTGGTTTTACCAAAGAGCTGGTTCAGCGCGCCATAGCTGCGGGTGCCGAGGCAATTTGTGTGACGGTTGACGTTCCGGTCAACGGACCACGAGATCGTGAGCTTCGGGCCGGATTCCGCCTTCCTCAGGGGGTTCAGCGCGCCAATCTGAGAGGACTTGGCGAAGCCGTTTCGGCGGCGGCGCATCGTCCCGCTGGTCGCAACATATACTCTGCGACTCACGGCGCGAATACGACCTGGAAAGACGTCGAGTGGCTGCGCTCGATCATCCCCGGTAGACTACTGCTCAAAGGAGTTCTCCACCCGGAAGACGCGACCCTCTCGGTCGCGACAGGCTGTGATGGCTTGATCGTGTCCAATCACGGGGGAAGAAGCCTGGATACGGTTCCCGCCACCATTGAAGCTTTTCCAGCCATAGCCGATCGCGTCAAGGGACGAATTCCGTTGCTGTTGGACGGAGGCGTCCGGCGGGGTATTGACGTCTTCAAGGCGCTGGCCTGCGGTGCATCCGCGGTGCTCATCGGTCGTCCCTACCTCTGGGGGTTGGCCGCCGGGGGCGCCCCAGGAGTATCCCGGGTCATCGAGATCTTACGGACCGAATTGGAAATGACAATGGGCCTGGCCGGCTGTGCCACCATTTCGGACATCACAAGCCAGTTTCTTCTTCGCCCGATCGAGGACCGATAAACATGAGCAAGCCTGCTGTCCAGACCAACTCGGAACATCGGTACCGCTTCGGCAAGGGGGAGGATCTACGAGAAGCGGCCCAGCGTATCCTTTCGGAACAATTGAGCCGAGCGGTGGAGGTTCTCAGTCGGCCCGGAAACTCGCTGCAAGAGGCGGTTCATGAGGCGCGGCGTTGCATTAAACGCACGCGGTCGTTACTACGCCTAGTGAAGTTTGCGATCCCCGCTACCTATGCGCGCGAGAATCGCCGTTTGCGCGACGTGGGCCGGTCCTTATCCGAACTGCGCGATTCCCATGCCCTCGTCACGACTCTTGAAGACCTGGAGAAAGACGAGAACGTAGGGAGGGGCCACCCGCCCTCTCTTCCAGTCTTCGAAGGCGCTCGGACTTTTCTCGAGAGCCGCGGGCAGGAGATCGCGAAAGATATGGAAGAAGGCGGAATGGAGCGCTCGGTTGCAAAATTGAAACTCGCTCTAACCGCCATAGAAAAGTTAAGCTTCGCGAAACTCGACCCGCAAGGAATTGCGAAATCGCTGTTCCGATCAGTGAAGCGCGGGATGAAGGCGTTCGCCACGGCGGAGCACGGTGGCGAAGCGGAGAAATATCACGAGTGGCGAAAACGAGCGAAGGACCTGAGGTACCAGCTTTCACTCCTTTCAGAGTTGCGCCCGGACTTACAACCGTATTCAAAAGCCGCGAAAGACCTTGAACAGTTACTCGGAGATGATCATAATCTGGCTGTCCTGTTGAGCCTGCTGGGCGAAGCTCAGTTTGCCGAAATCGAGCAACTCCACTCTTTACAGACGAAGATTTCCGGCCGCCAAAGCGCGCTGCGTGATCGGGCGAAGAAACTCGGGAGACAACTCTATGGCGACAAACGGAAAAAGTGGAAGCATCGTCTTGCCGCCACCGCCATAGACGCGTAGGTTCGGGCAACCCGATCGATTCTAGAATTCGTAAGCGGGAGGTGTGATGCCCTTCACCCGCAGATACATCTCGGCAGCCGATCGATGGTGGGCCGTGTGGACGAACATGCCGAGAATGAGTTCGCTTCCAGACATGGGACGATTACCGGTTTTGAAGGTCTTCGACATGTCCTCCATCGTCAGTTTGGATACGTCCGCCTCCGCTGCTTCAAAGGACGACCGAACAAAAACGACAACATCCGCCTTTTTGCTGGACGCGGGCTTCGTTACGGCCGCCTTCTCGGTCGATAACGGAGCGAGGTAATGAAGGACCGCCTGGCAGAGGTGCGTAATCTGACCGCCGAAGGTCATTTGATCGGGGGTTAGTTTGAAGTCGTAGTCGGCTTCAGGCATCGCTTCGGCAACTTTGATCGTGAAGGCTTCCGCAATCTTCAGGTGTTTGAGAACCATGGTTTTAAGGTCCCCGGATGCCGAAAGCTCCTGCCCAAAAGCCGGACTCAATACCGTCGCGGTAAGAACTGTAAGCAGAAGCGAACGCCACATACCCAGGCATTCTACATGCACGGATAAGCAGGCGGTCGAGCTAAACGCTGTCTCTGGATAGCCGAAGTGCGAATCGTTAACGGTTGTGGTACCCGGCCCAAGCGTCCCGCAACTCAGCTTCGAGCTTTTCCACTGGCTCAGAACGGCGGCGCGTCTCCGAGCGTGCGGCACGATCCGAGGCTATCAGATATGCTGAAACACCAATCAAGAAAACACCCACGATGGAAGCAACGCGTTCCAAATCACTCACTGCTGTTCTTTCCCTTCCGTCATCTTTCCCTTAGACGACATAGAGCGGATAGCGTGTCATTGAGTATGAGTGCTAATGATGTTGCAAAATGCTTCTCATGGCCGTCATCCGGAAAATTGCTGGTCCATCGGGGAACTCTGTGGAAAGCCGGGGCGGGCCTGAATTCTCTGGTCTTCCCGAAGCGGGTTTCCGGCTCTTACAGCAGTTAAAGAAGAATAACGACCGTGAATGGTTTCGGGACCGCAAATCCGCCTACAAGGAAACGGTCGAGGAGCCCATGGAAGCTCTGGTCACGGCGGTAAGTCGCAAATGCCGCTCCCATGGACTCCCGCTTTTCCCAAAGGAAAAGAATCCCGTGATGCGTATTTATCGCGATATCCGGTTCAGTTCCGACAAAACGCCTTTCAAGACCCATGTTGCAGCGGAGTTAAGACGCTCCTTCGGCGGGTCGCAACCCATGCTGTATCTCCACTTCGCACCGGAGAGATCATTCGCTGCCGCGGGGGTTTGGCAGCCTGATCGCACGCTCCTTCAGGCATGGCGAGCCGCCATGGTGAGCAAACCGGACGAAATCGAGGATCTAGCCGCCGCTTTGAAACGCAAGAGGCTCGAAATCGAAGGGGAATACTCACTTTCGTCCATGCCGCGAGGATTCCAGAATTTCACGGGAACCCCGACAGCACGCTATCTGAAGCTCACCTCCTTTGTGGTCTCAAGACACATCGAACGCGAGGACTGCCACACGACCAGGCTGGTCGACAAAATCGTCAAATTCGCGCTCGAGGCGAAACCGCTGCTCGACTATGGGTGGAACATAGAGCAAACATTGCCGAAGAACTTTCCCGAATGAACATTAGGCAGCTGCGACTTGTTTAACCGCAGCAAGTAGTTTGCGATCCCTCAAATCTGTTGGAGATTTCGTTTGCTTTCGTTGTAGCAGGCGCATATACTCTGATGAATCAATACAAATACCCCGAGTATTTGCGTACTCGCGGTCATAGGAGGAACGGGAATGAAACCGGTATTTCTTCTCTCGTGCTTAGCGGCGGGCTTCGCCTGCACAGGGATAGCACAGGAGCAACCTGGTTACGTCCAGACTTACTGCGTGAAGGTTATCCCCGGCAAAATCTCCGAATTCGAAGAGCTGCTCGCCGACATAACCAAACTAGCCAAGGTGCGGGTTGAATCCGGGCGACTCGCTTCGTGGAGTATCTTGCGCAGTGTCATTCCTTCCGGCGAGACGGCGCGGTGCGACTATGCATTGACGTCCCGCTACGAAGGGTTTCCGCCGGAACCTCCTGACAGGCAACAAGTGCAAGCGGATTTCCGCAAAGCAAACATCCAAGGAACTTACCCGGATCTGTTAACGAAGCGGGATTCGACTTCCAAGCTGGTAAGTAATGATTTGTGGCGTAACGTGGCGCAGGGCGAGGTTGGTGCACAGGTAGAGAAAGGCGGGTACGTTCGGGTCAATCTCTACAAGACGAATCCGGGACATATGACGAGTGAATGGACCAAACTGGAAATCGAGGGGTGGAGGCCTTTTGCCGAAGCAATGGCAAAGGAAACGCCGGGCCTGGGCTGGCGAGTACGGACTCTTTTCCTGCCCGCCGGCACTAGTCGGCAGTACGATGGCATGACGACAGATATCCTTCCGGATTGGGCGTGGGTTGGCAAAAGTCCGAGTTTGAGCCTCTGGGACAAGGTACACCCCGACCAGAAAGCTCAGGATTACCTGGCGAAAGTCGACCAGGCGGTCAGCCGGTACAAAGTTGAGCTATATCGGGCGGTAGAAATGATCACAAAGTCAAACTCGCGTCAAACCGAGCAATAAAAGCATATGGTTTCACGAGTGGAACAATTCATCTCCTAACACTCAGATCGCCGTGCGGAATCCTAGTCAACCCGATGGCTGCGACAACTTGTCGACAACGAGTACGTCCATAACTGGAAGGCGCTTACGGCATGGTTCGCCCATTGGCGATTATCTTCGCTATTAGGACTTACACCGAGATAAGCTCCCGGAGTAAGTAAGCGAACCGGTCCAGACGACTAATCGCGAAGGTGTAATAATCCGCAACCTGCTCACCTGTGCGGGCGATCACCTGCTCCAGGTTGGGACCGCTTCCAAACTAGTTAGCGGTGAACACGCTCACGACGAAAATCTCGACGTCATACGCACGATCTAGAGCATCGAGTCCCTTGCCCTGCGAGCTCCTGTCCTTCATCCTGAGCCTCAGCGTTTCATCGGATCTCGGATGCCGAGGCGATTGAGCTGGCGATTGCGGATATCCGAGGCATCATCTCTGAGGAGACTGTGATCCCAGTCGCTCATCGTAGTGGCCAGCGGGCCGGTTCGGGCATGGAGAACCACGAGCGACGATGCCGCATGCCGCAACGCCTGCATGCAGGTCGGGTGGAATGGCCCGGCACCGCAGGAAGTCAGTTTTTCGGCGCGTAGTGTTCGTTTTGCTTAGCCCAGGTGTTGTCCTTCGCGCCCTGCGCAATCTCCTGGGCGGTATACGCGTGAACGCCCTGAGCGTTGTTTTTTACTCGCTGAAACGCCTGGCTATTTACTTGGGTGTTGACGGGCGGCCAGCCTTTGATCTCCTCCTGGATGGCCGCGACGCGATTGCCCGGATTGGGGTGGTCGCTTAGAAAATTCGGCCCACCCGCACCGCCCTCCTGCTCCAAAGTCTGGAAAAATTGGGCAAGCTCGACCGGCGGGTAGCCGACTTTATACATCAAGACTGCGCCCACGCTGTCCGCTTGGGCTTCGTCGGTGCGCGAATATCTCAGCGAGAGCATCCCGGATCCGATCCCGATCCCCAAGCGTGCCAGAGCGGCCCCTGTTCCACTCGCCTGCCCAAGCACGGCGCCGAGAATGCCGACAAGACCCTGCTGAAGCTGTTGTTTCTTCATCTGTTTGATCGAGTGCTGCATGTACACGTGCGAGATCTCGTGTGCCATCACGCCCGCGAGTTGCGCCTCGTTTGCGGCAGCTGTAACGGTTCCAATGTTCACAAAAATCGGGCCGCCCGGCAGCGCAAAGGCATTGATTTCTTTTTGCGGAACAACATGGAATTGGTACGGCCAGGAACCTTCAGGAGGAATGGCGGAGACCAACTTCTTGCCCAACTGCTGGACGTACTGAGTCTCGGCACTCCCGTCCGGCAAAACAGGCATCTGCTTGTAAACTTCGGCCGCGGTCTGCTGCCCTAGCTGAATCTGTTGTTCCTTGGTAACGCCTGTGTTCCCAGGATCCGGCAGTTGCGGAGTCGTCTGAACAATATAAGCAAAGGCGGCGATGGCCGTTGCCGAAAGCCAGAGAAGGTTAATCGAGCGTCGCATGCAAATCCCCCGTCACTTTAATCCGCGCTAAGCGGGCGTTGTTCCATTTGTAGCAGGCTCAAAGGAGCCCACTCGACGGGAAAAAAGGACCGCGCTGCCCGAGCCGCTAGAACAATACTCGTAAGGCCAGCTGGACGGTGCGGGCGGGCTTGGCAGAGCTGATGATTCCAAAATCCGCATTTCCCAACGTGTGCCCCGGTACGTTGAAGTTTGCAATGTTCAGTGCGTTGAAGAGCGAGCCACGCACCTCGGTGCGAAGCTTCTCATGCACTGAGAACACCTTTGCAGCACTGAAATCAACGACACTGCTTGACTGGCCGCGAAGTACGCTCCGTGGAGCGCTTCCAAACTGAAAATTAGCTGGATGCTGGAATGCGGCGGTGTTGAAATA
>JBJMGJ010000016.1:0-8502 GCA_045807965.1 Bryobacteraceae bacterium
AGAACAGCAGGCGCCATTTGGACATTTTGGGCTCATTGGAATTCGAGAGCGCGCAGACGAGATCGACGCGTCTCTCAGAGTAACCAGTTCTAAAGGCGTGGGAACCAGAATTGCCATCTCAGTACCCCTGCCGCAACCGTCAGGCAAAGGTGATACTAGCGCCGAATCCGAATTGGCGCATCATAAGGGATAAGGACCGATGGCGACGACTATGCCTCCAGGCGGATCAAACCCGCCCACGCGGATCCGGATTCTGTCCGTGGACGACCACGATCTCGTGCGAAAGGGTGTTGCGGCAATCATTGGGACAGAACCGGGTCTGACGCTTGTCGCGGAAGCCAAAGACAGCGCAAGCGCTATTCGTCTCCACCGGGAGCATCGTCCAGACGTCACTCTGATGGATCTGCGGCTTCCTGATAAAAGCGGGATCGAGACAACCCGCCAAATCCGGCACGAGTTTCCGGAGGCCCGCATCATTGCGCTGACCTCCTACGACGGCGATCAGGACATCTACCGCGCGCTTGAGGCTGGCGTTCGCGGCTATCTCTTGAAAGAGATGGTGCACACGGAAGTGATTCGGGCCATCCGGATTGTACACGCCGGAAAGCGGTACATCCCTCAAGAAGTCTCGGAACAACTGGCCGGCTACTTCCCAGAGGTGGCGCTCACGCCGCGAGAGGTGGAGGTTCTCACGCTCGTAGCGCGAGGATTGGGAAACCGGGAAGTCGGCGATCTGCTCGGAACAGCCGCGGGCACCGTGAAGGCACACGTCCAAAGCATCTTGAGCAAATTGGGTGCAAAAGATCGAACCCACGCCGTGACCCTTGGACTTCGAAGAGGCATTATCCATCTCCATTCACCGGATCTTGCTTCTTCGCTCACGAATGACTAACACGAAAGCGCGTATTTTCAGAACTCTTCTCTGGGTAGTGGGCGGCCTCATTACGATTATTTGCTTCGCCTACCTGACTGACTTCGCGATCTTGCGCTGGAAATTCAAGAATAAGCGTGATCCCTTCGCCACGGTCAAAATCAACCCGTACTATGCGGTCCCGCGCAAGGATCACAGGATTGAGTACATGTTCGAGGAGCCCACGGAAGAGACCTGCGTGAACTCTTTATTCCCACACGGCGGTAGCAGTCCGTGTTGGTATTTGACGAGGCATCGCGAAAGACGAGTCGACCTGTAACAAATCCCTCATATGAGAAGACTTGCCTTCAGGCGCCGGAACTTGGTGCGGGCGGGCATTGCGCTGTTGCCATGGCTCCTCGGCGTAGCATCCTCGGCGGGAGCATGCTCCCTGACGGTCCATATCGATGGTTTCCGAAACACAAAGGGCGTGATCGGCGGAGTCGTATTCAAGAGTGACGTCGGGTGGCCAGAGAATGATTCACGAGCCTTCGCGCGCAACGCGACCCCGGTACCTGGCAGCCGAAACGCTACGCTGACGTTCTCGAATGTCCCGTCTGGACGTTACGGCATCGTGGTCTTGCATGACGAAAACGCCAATCACCGCATGGATCGAAATCTGTTCCGAGTTCCCAAAGAGGGATTCGGATTCGCCAACAATCCTCATGTTGGGCTGTCCGCCCCTTCCTGGAAGGATTCTTCCGTGCCCGTCACCTGCCCGAGCACGGAGGTGCGAATACACCTGATTTATAAATAGGTGGTCATCCAGGCTACTCGACGACAGCGAAATTCTTCAGACCGTCTTCGTTGATCGTGAGACCCAAGCCGGGCACGTCGTCTCTCAAATCGATCGAGCCGTTCTCCTGATGTGGTTCGCCGTTGAAGATGTACCAGAAGAGTTCGTTGCCGATCTCGACATCGACAACCGGAAAGTATTCGGCCATGGGTGAGTTCAGACTTGCCATAACAACGTGGAAATTGTGCATTTGGCCGGCGTGCGGAATAACGGGCACAGAGAAAGCCTCGGCCATTGCCGCCACTTTGCGCGCCTGCGTGATACCTCCGACTCGATTGGTATCGAATTGAATGTAGTCGACCGCCTTCATTTCCAGAAGCGTTCTGAACCCGTAAATGGTGTGTTCATGTTCGCCGCCGGCAATGGGAATTAATTTGTAACTCTTCAGTTCGGCGTAAGCTGCCAGGTCATCAGCAATAACGGCCTCTTCCAGCCAACGGAGCTGGTACGGAACGAGCAACGGAAGCATGCGACGAGCGTAATCAAGCGTCCAGCCCATGTAGGCATCCGCCATGAGGTCAATCTCATAACCGATGACTTCCCGAATGGTGCGAACAAGCTCGAGGTTTCGTTGCATCCCGGCCGCCCCGTCCACCGGTCCCCAGCCAAAACGCATTTTCATGGCCTTGTAGCCCGCGTCTTTGTACGTTTGCGCTTCCTTTGCCAACTCGTCGAGAGGCTGACTGTAAAGCTTGCTGGCATACACCGGAATCCGCTTTTTCGTGCGGCCGCCCAACAGCCGATAGACCGGCTGATTCGTAGCTTTGCCCAGAATGTCCCAGATGGCGATGTCGACCGCGCTAATGGCGACCATTGCAATGCCTTTACGGCCAAACGCCAGTGTCTGACGGTACATCAGCTGCCACAGGAACTCGCTGTCGAACGGATCGCGCCCGATCAACAGCGGCTTCAAGTAAAGGTCAATGGTCTGCTTCGTGACAAGCGGCGAAAGCGCGGCGTTCCCGATGCCTACGTGACCCGAATCCGTGAAAATCTCGACGATGAGCCAGCCATGGAAACGAAAGCTGGCCATGGAGTCTCGGTCCAATTCGAGAAGGTCGGCGGCATTTGTACAGAAGTGAGGTTGCGGAGGAACGGTTTTCCCTTTCCACTCCACAACGCGAGTGCGGATTTCAGTAATTTTCATCGAGCAAATTGCTCCTCGAGCAAAGGTTTAGTGTTCATTTGTCGAACAGTGAGAAGAATGATAAGAAATGCGATGACATGAAACGTGCTGACCATGGCGAACACAACACCGTAGCCAAATCCATGGTCTAGCAAATAGCCCACCACGATGCCGAAGACCACCCCGCCCATCGCTCCCCCGAATCCGACCAATCCCGCAACAGAGCCGACAAGCTTACCTGGAAACAGGTCAGTCGGAAGGACCATGACGAGCGTTGACCAGGATTGCTGTCCGAAGAAGGCGATGCTGAACAGTACCAGGGCAAACTCGACGGGCGCATGGCTCACGAATAAAATGGATGGCATCACGGCAGCACTCAGGCCGAGCGCCAGTTTGCGGGCGAAGTTCACGGACTTACCCTGTCGTATAAGCCAGCCGGAGAACCATCCGCCCACCAAAGATCCAACACCGGAAGCGGCATACGGTACCCAGGCCGAATAGCCGACCTGTTTCATGTCAAAATGCCGGACGTCGAAGAGGTATTTGGGTAACCAGAAAAGGTAGAAGTACCACGCTGCATCGCTCAGAAACTTCGCGGTCATCAAACCCCAGACGTCCATTCGCGAGAAAAGCTGGATCCACGGCACTGAAGGCGACGACACGTCCGTTTCGGATTCGACAACCGACGTTAGCTCGTCTTTTTCGTTCTGCGGCAATCGTGGATGGCTGGCAGGAACAAAGTAGTCGTACCACCACCAGACGGCCCAAACCAGCCCGGCAGCCCCGGAGAGAAAAAACACCCAGCGCCAGGAGGTGAACGAAAGGATAATCGCGATGAGCGGCGGCGCAACCACGGCGCCCACGGCCGTGCCAGCATTCATGATCCCCATTGCGAGCGAACGTTCGCGCACTGAGAACCACTCATACACGGATTTCGTTGCGGCCGGGAATCCGCCGCCCTCGCCCATTCCGAGGAGGAAACGGCTAACCGCAAGCATCCCGAAGCTGGTTGCGAAGCCGTGGCTTGCACAAGCTAACGACCACCACAGCATGATCACGAGGAAGCCTTTTCGAGTTCCCAAAGCGTCGAGCAGCTTGCCGCCCATGGCGTACATGACCGCGTACGCGACAAGGAACGCAGCCTGCAGTTGCGAGAAAGCCGTGTTCGAGATGGGAATCTCCCGGCCGATCGCAAGAACAGCAACCGGAAGAGTCTGCCGGTCGAAATAGCTAACCGTGATGGCGCACGCAATCAGGAAAGCTATGCGCCACTGGTACCGAAATCTCAATGCTTGCTCACCGAATCTCTCGTTCGGACGTTACCAGCTAAGCTGGACCAGCGAAATGCCCTGAACCGGGAGATTAAATTTCAGCTCGGCCGTTCCCGCCTTTGCATCGATGTAACGCGGGGACTCGAGAAGCTGCAGTTCGCCGCTCGCTTCGAGTTTCGCAGTCTGGTCCGCCGAAGGGCTCTGCGGCGACCCCATCGCCTTCCACATGCTGTAAGAATTGCTGTGTTCTCCGTCGATGCGGAAATGACGCAGCAGAACACGCTTCGCCGTTTTCGGCAGTCCGCTTACGTTCAGGCTGACCGACGCCGAAGAGTCTGTGCGGTCCCGATCTTCGTAATTCCAGAGCATAACGGAAACGTCATGATCGGTCCGGGTGGCGACCGCATCTGTTTCAGGAGCAGCCACTTCCCCGTTCACCAGAGCATCCAGGGACGCAGCTTTATCACTTGTCGCTTCAACGAGATCGCCGCGCATCATGCCCCGCATTCGGAACACGTTGAGCACCGGCTGATCCACCCCATTTGTGGCCAGACTGCGAAGGCCCGCGAAATAAGGTTGATCTTCGAATTCGAAAGCCCAGGTTAGAAAGCCTTCCAGATTGGCCCCTGTTTTCTTCGCCAGCTGGGTGGCCCCGTTTAGGGAAGCCGCCATATACACCGCGTAAAGAGTGCCATTCCGATAAGCATTTTGCGGGAGTGAACAGGCCGCGCAGCCCTCCGGATCAGATTCGCTTAGCACAATGGGCAAATCCTTGTACTTCGAGAATGAGCGTACGATATCGAAGCCGTTCGAGATGTCCTTCATGTGCTTCGCCATGCCCATCCGCACTTCACCCTCGTTGATCTTCGGACTACCCTTTGCGTGGAAGCTGATGAAATCGAGGGGTGCGCCGGTTTTGCCCGTTGCGTCATTCTTGCCCGAGAGGCAATGCTCAAGGAACTGACGCAGAAAGGCGGCGGCTTTAGGATTGCCAGGGCCCGTTGTTGCCGGACCTCCAACCTTTGCGCCAGGGAGGGCGCGCCGGATTGCAGCGACAGTATGGTCGTACAACTTGTCGTACTCCTCGGGCGTACCGTGCCAATAGCCGATATCGGGTTCGTTCCATACTTCCCATTCCCAGCTTTCGGCTTTGTCCTTTCCGTATTTCTCGCCACAGTGTTGTGCCCAGTGATAAATCAGCTCATCCCACTTCGCGTAGTCGTTCGGCGGGTAAGCCCAACCAGTGAACACGTTCTTCTCCTGCGGGAAGTGATGCTGGTAGGGGTCCGGGTGTGTGGATAGTGCCTTCGGCATAAAGCCGACTTCGACGAAGGGCCTGGCACCGGAGTTGACGAAGGTATCCAGAATCCCGTCGACGATGGTCCAGTCGTAAACGGGTTTGCCGTTTGCATCTTCGGTGTAAGCGTTGGTTGAGCCCCATTTCAGAGAGGCTTTGCCGTTACCCGTCGTCAGCAGGTTGTGAACCCGAATCGACACGGGGACAGGGCTTAGATCGGACAACTCCCGGATCAATTTGCGGCCGTTCTTTGCCGTGGTGTAGTTCGGCTCGTCGTAGCCGAAATACGTCCAGAATGGTTTGTTCGCGCCGATAGTCTTGGCGGCATTTACCGTTACGTTGACGCTGTCCTGCGCAACCAGGCTGGATGCAAGCGCAGCCAGTGAAAAGAGGAGAAACGATCGCATGATTCGACCTGTCTTGGAAACTGTATCGCACTTTCGATAAAGTCAGAAGGGATGCCAGACGTCGAAACGCCTCGCAATCATTCGATACGCCTCAATGAATGATCCGAACGAATCTCATTGAGAACATTTCAAACCATGAAATTAGTACAGATCACCCGCGATAGCGTCAGGAGGGTTGGCCTGATCGACAACTCCGCGCTGCGTCTTCTAGATGCTCGATTCGCAAGCATCTACGCGCTGGCGCAAAAGGCGATACAGGACAAAGTCTCACTAGTGGACCTTGTCTCATCGCTCGGGACGAGCGAGACCCTGGACTACGGACCCGTGTACGAAGGCAAAACAGAGTGGCGTTTCCTTCCAGCTTTCGACCATCCAGCCGATCCGGCTCATTGCCTCGTCAGCGGTACGGGATTGACTCACAAGGCGAGCGCCAAGAATCGTGCCGCCATGCATAAGACCGTGGACGCCGAAGCTACCGATAGCTTTCGTATGTTCAAACTCGGATTGGAGGGCGGGAGTCCAGCTCGCGGCGAAATTGGTGTACAGCCAGAGTGGTTCTACAAAGGGAACGGCACCATGCTGAAAGGTCATCTCGACGCCCTGACCCTGCCAGCGTACGGTGATGACGGCGGTGAAGAACCCGAAGTGGCAGGGATCTACACTGTGGGCCCGGACGGCGAGCCATATCGTATTGGCTACTGTGTCGGGAACGAGTTCTCCGATCACGTCATGGAAAAGAAGAACTATCTCTATCTGGCACCCTCCAAATTACGTGAGTGTGCAATCGGACCCGAACTGACAATCGGCGATGTTCCCTTCGAGAACCTGAGCGGGGAAGTGTCGGTTCGCCGCGACGGGAAGATAGTATGGTCCAGCCAGATTTGGACCGGACAAGCAAACATGTCCCACTCCGTGGCCAACCTGGAGCATCACCACTTCAAGTACCCGGCCCACCGGCAGCCCGGCGATGTACACGTGCACTTTTTTGGCGCGGATGCGTTCAGCTTTGGGGAGGGGATTGCTCTTGAAGCGGGAGATTTGATGCAGGTCTCGTTTCCTGATCTCGGCAGACCCTTGCGGAATTTCCTGACAATCGAAAACAAACCGGCCAAGTTGGCGACGGTAAGGACACTCTAGATGGTAGATAACTTAACCAACGCGCTTCCAAGCGTAGCGATTCTGGGTCTAGGCACCATGGGCGGTGGAATGGCTCACCGGCTGCTCACGCAGGGCGGCAAAGTCTCGGTGTATGCAAGAAATCCCGAGAAGCGGAAACACTTCGAGGAGGCCGGCGCGACAGCCGCGGACTCTCCCTCGAAAGCAGTAGAGAACGCTGAAGTAGTGATCAGCATGGTTTCGGACGACGCCGCTTCCCGCGAAATCTGGTTGGGTACGCATGGTGCTTTGGCCGCACTGAAGCCGGGTAGCGTCAGCATCGAATGCAGCACGATTTCACCCGAACTCGTGGCTGAACTCGGAAAGAAATTTGCTGAGAAGCATCTCGACTTCCTTGACGCTCCAGTCACCGGGAGCAAACCGCAGGCGGCCGCGGGCGAGCTTACCTTCCTCGTCGGGGGCGAAGGGGCGGCACTGAACAAGGCGGAGCCGGTGCTCAAAGTGTTAGGACGTAAGATTGCACACCTCGGATCGCTCGGTAGTGGCGCGCGCATGAAGCTGATCAATAATATGCTCTGTGCGGTGCAAGCGGCTGGCTTTGCCGAAGCACTTGCCTTAGCGGAAAAGTCCGGGCTCGCTATTGATTCGGTTCTCGACATTCTGACCAACGGAGCGCCCGGCAGCCCGATGGTGAAAACGCTCTCGAAGCGAATGACCGATCGAAATTACGACGTCAATTTCTATCTTCATCTCATGGCGAAAGACGTCGGCTATGCAATCAAACTGTCTGATGATTACGGAGCTTCGCACAAAGCCGCGGACGCAGCGCTCAATCTCCTCGATAACGCGAAGAAAAAGGGCTGGAGCGAAAAGGATTTCTCGTCGTTAGTCGAGCCGCTGAGAGCTCAATAGCTCGGATCGTCATCGTCTACCGCCAGGGGGCGACGCCGTTCCCGAATCCGAATGTAAAGCATGTAGAACACGATGATGGCGTTGACCGTAAGCACAATGACACGCTCAGCTGTGGCGCGCTGAGCGACTTTCAAGATTTCCCAGGGCAGATACATGGTGCCCGAGAGAAGGGCGAACCATTCGGCCCAGATACGCCGGTGCCATAAACCCCAGGCTTCCACAAAACGGACTGTCGCGTACGTAAGTGCAGCGCCTGCGATGGTCCAGAGGCGCGCGTCTGAGACCTGGGAGGCGGCGTGCATCAGCATCTGCCCGATTCTCCGATCTTCATCGATGTGGAGGTGATCCAACATCGATTCGGCCAGGTCCTCCGCATGCGAATGATAGATCAGCAGCACAATCCCAAGAAGGATGACGGCGGCTCCCTTAATCGCCTCAAAAGTTGCAACGGCACGCAGTCCCGCATTGCTTGTACGTAGATCCTCAAGATCGTTTCTCAACGGAGCCCGGGTCGTTGCCACTCTCTGATGCTGCCACATTGAGGTTCGGAGTGTCGCCGTACGTCTAATACACTGACATCGGAGTACCGAAGGGAATCTCGAATGGCTAGAACGCATCGCGATTCACGCCGCAAACCTGTTACGGTTGTGATTAAAAGGCGGGCTCC
>JBJMGJ010000017.1:0-8156 GCA_045807965.1 Bryobacteraceae bacterium
GTTCCAGTTGACCTTCGACGATCCTGGCCTTCCCGCGAAGGTGGACAGCAAAGTAATTCCAAGTAGGACAACCCTTCCATGCCGCCACTTACTGGGATACCAGTTCGGAGTAATGTAGTGATCCGGGCCTTGCAGGATGACCAAAACGGCGGGCTTTGCCCCTATCGTTTGCCATTGAGGATTGGCTCGGGCAAAGTGGCACGGAAGCCCTCCGTTCGGCCCACATCCTCGTGAAGAACAACGGGAACATGCGTCGCTTCCGGTCCATCCTCCCCACCGCTGACAATCGCCGCCATCGGGTATCGATGAATGAACGGAGCAATACATCGGTGCGATCTTCGGCAAACGGACAAGGATTGTACATTGCCGTTCCTAAGTGTAACGGGAGGACAAGGTGTTTGATGGACGAAAAACCTGCCACCCACGCCGCAAAGGCCTCTTCGGCAACGATTAACAGATCGGCGACTATTCCGCACCGGATTGGACTCGATAATCGGAATAGCAGAGGCGAGCAGCGGTGGACGTCGTATCCAAACAGTTGCCTGCCGTAACGAATCCAGATCCGAGGTAAACTGCTTCCGCTTTATTTGTTCACTAAGTAATTTGGAAGGGGTTCGGCGATGACACTAGTCAGGGCTGTTCATGTCTGATGAGAAGCCGCCACAAGGCGACGATTGTGTTTTTCCGAAATCAACGCTCCCGGCGAAGGAACTCGGGAAGTACAGTGTTTACAGAGATCCGCATGTGGAGAGAGAAATGTGCACTATGTGGAACTAGAAGCTGACGATGAAGCTGTCGAGCACGTAGACATGAGATCGTTGTTGGTAACGTTTACGAGATCTGGGACGTAACGTGGTGGGTGATCACTAATCCGACTAACCTTTACTCTCAGCGGCAATAAAGAACTAGGCCAGTATCTAAAAGGTACGGCCAAGGATACTCGGCAACTGACTGGCTAACCCACGATCGCGATGCAAGTAAAACAGAAGGATCAATCGCAATCCACGGTTGTGATACCGTCGTGGGACACTTCTTACACATTCTTGAACTTAAAGAAGCTAAGACGATCGAATCATGCCCATTGTGCAAGTCGCGGCAGGTCCGCAGCCATTTCGATCCTGCACTCGGGGAAGATGGTGAATACTACAGCACGTGCGCGATATGTAAGTGGAGTAGTCACCACCATCACCGGATCCCCGGACAGCGCCGTGTTTGTAAGAAAGAAAAAAGGCTGAGGAGTCACACTCCTCAGCCACACCGCGAGAGCATAGGAGCTTACTTCTAGCGATGAAACGGGCGGCCGTAGAAACCCGGCCGGGCGTACACATACGGTCGACCGTAGTAACGCGATCCCATAAAGATTGAAAAGGTCGGGCCGTAGTAGAACGGCGAATAGTAAGGGTAGCCGTAATAAGCGGGCCCGTAATATGGATACGGACGAGCGTACGGAGCTGCCGAATACTGGGGAGGGGTTGCCGGATACGGAGACTGGCTGTAGGTGGGCCGGTTGTATTCGTTAGGCTGCACGTAACGGAAAGCTTGTGGAGCTCGGTCGGTGTAAATCGTAACCGGCGCTTCCAGCCGGAAAGTGAGCGCCTGTTCCGGCACAATGACACTCGGTTCGCCGCGGGTAATTAACACGCCGAGTACTCCGACCGCGGCACCCGCACCCGCACCGATCGCCGCTCCTCTGCCCCAGCCCGCCGCGGCCCCGATGGCTGCGCCAAGACCCGCCGTACCAGCAACGCCGGCAACGTCTCGGCCTACTGATGTGTCGCCTCTGCGATCGATCAACTGTGTCTGAATCGGGATTTGCTGCCCATCGACCAGTGTTAATTCCGTTAATTCGACCCGAAGCCTGGATGTGCCCTCGACTCGACCGGCCTTCTGCACTTCAACAACTCTGCCCGCAATTGTTTGCCCCGGCTCAGCAACAACCACTCCATTCACAACCAGAGGCTGGATCAGACTGGCCGAAAATGGATCCCCCTGTTGGTTCCGGTCGGATGAAAGAAATTGATTCACTCGAACTGTAATAAAGGTTCCGGGCGCCACCGAAAGTTGGGGAGGAACAGCGGATTGCGGAGCGACAGGACCGTATGGAGCGGGACCCTGCGGGTAGTTAGCGGGCGGCGGGTAGTTAGGTTGACCCTGCGGATACATTGGCTGTGCCTGGCTATACGGGGCCGCTGGTGCTCCGTAAGTAGGAGTCTGCTGGTACGGCGCTCCGTTGTCCCCGGCCTGGCCGTAAGGCTGAGGCCCTTGATTTTGACTCGCTCCCGCCGGCGGCATCGGCTCCGGATCCATTGGTTGATTCTGCCCAGGAGCTACCTCGGACTGTCCCGCTACGTTGTTATCGACGCTAGCTGCGGGAGGAGGGCCCTGATCCGGCCCATCGCCGACCCGCTTCCAACCACCCGAGGACGCTACTTGAGGAGTGGAAGTCTGCGCACCCTGCTCTTGTGCTGAGTTGCTCTGACCGGCGGCCAGGGCGCCGGCGGCGAGCAGGCTGATACCGAGGTAAGACGCCGCAGCCTGGAACGGACGATTGTAGAAGCTACGCATGGGACGGGTTCTTTCGACGAGATTCCTAATGCACTCGCCTAGCCATGAAGAGTAGCTCTGGTTTCAACAACTTAGAAGCTTTGCGGTCGGTTGCAAATCACCGGGACCGGTGGATTTGAGCCATCTACTCTATCCGGTCCCGGTAATAGTGGATGATGGATTTCACCACGAGCGCTCCCACAATCAGCAAAGTTAGAAGGCGGGCGGTCCCTTTCACGGTTACAAACGCCAGGATCACAAGTACCGCATAAAGAACCAGAGCCGTACGCAGGCCGATGACTGACGCGCCTCTCTCCTTCATCGGGTTGCCACGTTGTAAGCGAACGAGAAAGCTAACCGAACCTGGAATCCGCGGAACTCGCCCGGAAGCGGAGGTAATTTGTTGGACATGCTTAACCCCGCTACCGCTGCCTGATCGAGCGGGGCGGATCCGGATGAATCGGCAATGACGACTTTCACAATTTGCCCGTCGCGATCAACAATGAACTGGAGCGTCGTTCGGCCCCGTAGCACGCCCATTCGCGCGCTTTCGGGGATCACGTGCTGCCAGTTTGCTCGCACAATCGCCAAAATACGAGTTAAGTAAGCCTTGAAATCCGCCCCTTGCGGATCACTCTCAAGTTCCACTGCCGCATGTTGAGCCGTCGCTGCGCTCCCCACTGACCCCGGAACGGGAGGCGTGGGTTCTGACGTGTTGTCGTCGGTGATAACCAGTTTCTGTCCCGCACCTTTCTGGGCCAAATCCTTGATTACATTATCAATTCCAGCTTTGGGGGGAGCAAGAGTCGGATGAGGATTCGCCGGAGCGTCGGACCCGATATTTTGAAAAGGCGAACTATTCTGCTTCGGTTCCGCGGGAGGGGGAGGAGGGACAGCCAAGCCGGTCAACGCTCCCGGGATGGGAGCAGGCGGAGCTTGATTGAGAGCGATTTTGGGTGCTTCAGGCAGGATCTGGGGTGGCGCCGTGACCTTTTGCGGGGCCGAGTTTTTCGGTAGTTCGAACCGCCGAACATTAGGAGCGGGTGTCGCCCTGGCGGCCTGCTGTGACGGAGTCGCCATCAGGTCCGCCAAATCAATGCTTTTCGAGAGCTTATCGCGATTCGGCGCCCTTTGGGTCATGACATCCCGCGGCAGGTAAAGAATGACGTGGGGTCGAGCGACCCTGGCTTCAGGTTGGCTTCGAACGGCAAAACTGGGTAATCGAAGTGCGATGAGAAATACGAACAGGTGAACGAGGAGCGAACCCGTTAGAACCCCAAACCAGTACCGGGGGGGCCGCGCCTCAGGAAGGCCGCGCAAAAGGTCGAGGTCCAACCCGCCTTTCTCAACAGCGACTTCGGTCATTTTGCCAATAGTTATTGACGTTCCTGGAAGGGAGGAGGTTGCTTTGCGCGACGAAGAGTCTCCGAGACTAAGTCCCCGTGTTCCTTGATTTTATCAAGAATGGCCTCAGCCACCTGGAGCGCCTTGGTCCCTTCCCGCCCTCCCACCGGCGGAAGCGAGCGAGTGCGAACAGATTCGAAAAAGGCCGCGAGCTCCAACTTGAGCGGCTCTGATCTTTCCACCGGAAGAGACTCAAAATCGATCTTCGGAGGTGCGGTGTCGGGCGTGTCGGTAGCGGTCACAGCCAATCGGGTCGCGTCTTGGCGCTGATAATCGACCGAAATATATTCGCCCGGCTGGAAAAGACGAAGCTTTCGCACCTGTTCTGTTGAAACCCGGCTGGCAGTCAGATTGGCGATACAGCCGGTGGAAAAGACCAGCCGGACATTGGCAATGTCGACCTTTGGTGAGAGGACCGAAATGCCGGCCGCATGTATCTCGGTGGGCTGTTGTTCCGTGATGCTCAGAACGATATCCAGATCGTGGATCATCAGGTCCAAAACCACGTCCACGTCCAGACTTCTCGGGCTGAACACACTCAATCGGTGAATTTCAAAGAAGAGGGGAACCGTGATCTTGCGTTGGAGCGCCAGGACGGCTGGATTAAACCTTTCCAGGTGACCGACTTGTAAGATGCGTCCTTTCACATCCGCCAGTTGCGCGAGCCGTTTGCCGGCTGCGCTCGAGGGTGCAATCGGTTTCTCCACCAGAACGTCTATTCGCGCGTTCAGGAGTTTCGACGCGATCTCTTCGTGCGTTGCGGTGGGCGTGGCAACGATAGCCGCATCACAGCATCCAATCGCGTCTTCGAGCGCCGGGAAGAAAGCGGACCGGTATTGTTCCGCAACAGCGCGGCCGCGAGCTTCATCGGCGTCGACTATCGCCGTGAGTTCCACGTCGGGAAGAGAAGTGATGACGCGGGCATGATTGCGCCCGAACGAACCCACGCCGATAACAGCGACTCGCAGCGCGGTCATGCTGCTGAAGGCTCGAGAGGAGGATACGCAACTACGGCGATTCGCGCTTCGTTCGCTCGACGCAGGAACTCGTCCTTGTCTAGCATCAGCGTGCGATCCGCATCGAGAGCCATGGCTGTCGTGTTGGTTTCGTGCATGGTTTGGATAGTGGTGAGTCCCACAACGGGAACATCAAACAGCAGGTGAGCGCGTCCACGCGAAGCCTTCGCGAGGCGAAGCGGCTTGCCCCCCGTCAGTTGGGCGGCACGATGCAACATGGCATCTGTTCCTTCCATGGCCTCTGCGGCAACACAGGCTTTCTCGCTGATTGCCACGCTCTGGCCGATATCGGCGGTGGCAAGTACCGAGGCCAGCCGGCGCCCGTAGCGAAGGTCCGCCTCCTCATCTTTAGTTAGTTTGCGTTTTGTGAGCAAGCCTTCCGGCGCCAGAAGGTGTTTCAGCAGCCGGGTTGAATCGACGAGTTGGATACCTTCGTCGCTCAGAACTTTACCCACTCCGCTGATCAACGCCGCCGTATTCTTCTCTTTAAGCGAGGCCAGCAGCTTAAACAAGCGCCAATCCGGCTTGACCGAAGAGAAGATGCTGACGTGCTTCACCTGGCCCGTCATCATGACTTCCGACACTCCTTCACGCTTGAAAATGTCGATCAGTTTGCCCAATTGGCCGATGTTGATCCAGTGGAAAGTCTGGGCCAGCTTGGCGAGTTCGGGCGAGGCCTCGTTTTCTATCGCAACAACAACGACCTCGTGTCCTTCCCGACGAGCTGTCTCGAGCGCCAGGGCAGGGAAGCGCCCGTTGCCGGCGATGATCCCATACTTTTGAGGCGCTTGACTGGGCAAACTCGATCTTACTTGACAAAGCCTCGGGATGATTCGCGGATAAAAGAGGTTAGGACGTCTACTTCGCTCGTTTGGGGCAGTTCCTCCGAAATTCGCGCCAACGCTTGCGACGTGTTCAGGCCAGCGCGAGTCAAAAACCGCAACGCGGATTGTAATGTCTCAATGGCCTCGCTCGAATATCCGGCTCGTTCCAACCCTACGCGATTCGCGCCGTAGACTTCGATTTCGTGCGTGGTCGCCGTCATGGAATACGGCAGCACGTCCTGTTTGATGACGCTGCGGCTGCCGATCATGGCGTGGCGGCCGATTCTCGTGAAGTGGTGTATTGCGGTTAAACCGCTGATGTTCGCGTAGTCCTCCACCACGATGTGGCCCGCAAAGGTTACGCCGTTACCAATGATCGTTCGATTGTGAATGATCACGTCGTGCGCCACATGGACGTATGCCATCAGGAGGTTTCCATCGCCGATGGACGTCACCATTCCGCCACCTTCGGTCCCTCGATTGATGGTGACGAACTCGCGAATCGTGTTTCCATCCCCAATGCGGGTTTCAGAGGGCTCACCTTTGTACTTCTTGTCTTGTGGAGTCACGCCACAGGAGCAATACGGATAGAAAAGATTATCTTTACCGATGGTGAGTTTACCTTCGAGGTAAACATGGGCAAGCAAACGGGTGCGCGGTCCCACCGTGACACCACTGCCGATAATGCAGTACGGTCCGATTTCAGCATCGCGGGAAATGTTCGCGTCGGGGTCGACGATCGCGGTGGGGTGAATTGCCATTCCGGAACGGACGTGAGATCAGGCCACGGGCGTTTCGGCCTTCTCAGGCTCGGTTCTGCCTGCCGTAGTCTGGCCGGACGAACGATCGGTCAGCTTACACATGAGAGTAGCTTCCGCCACAACCTGGCCGTCGACGGTGGCCACCCCTTGCATCTTCGCGATGCTCCTCTTTAAGCGAACCAGCTTCATCTCAATTAGCAGTTGATCGCCCGGGACGACGGGTTTCCGGAACTTGGCTTCCTCCACCGAGGCAAGGAACATGATTTTGCCCAGCGTGTGAGGTGCGAGTTTGCCGACCAGAATCCCTGCGACCTGGGCCATCGCCTCAATAATGAGCACACCGGGCATGACAGGAAACCCGGGGAAATGACCGGTGAAGTGAGGTTCGTTGAACGTGACGTTCTTCAGCCCGACGACCTTGTCTTCGGTAATCTCGGTAATCCGATCCACCATCAACATCGGATAGCGATGGGGCAGGATGGCCGTTATCTCTTCGACGTCCATTGACGGCATGGAAAGCCTATGATAACAACCGATGCATCCGTTCCTTCGCGCAGCGAAGCGCAACAAGACAGCGACCATTCAACTAATTGAAAGAATGGCGGCTTGTGAATCCCCCACCGGGTCCCGGGAGGCGGTGAACGAATTTGTCGATTTGCTGATTGCTGAGACTAAAGAGATTGCCCGATCTGAACGAATCAAGACTGAAGGATTCGGTGATGTACTTCGACTGACGTTCAAGCTCGGTTCGGGGACCTCTCCGACGAAGAGAGTTCTCGGAATCGGTCACTCGGATACGGTCTGGCCCAAAGGCACACTGTCTTCCATGCGCGTCCGGCAATCTAAGGGACGATTGTGGGGGCCGGGCGTCCTGGACATGAAGTCCGGGTTGGCGTTCTTCATAACTGCCGTTCGTATTCTTAAGGAGCTGCAGATCGCGGTTGCTCGGGAAGTCGTCCTGCTTGTCGTTCCAGACGAGGAGGTAGGCAGCCCGGAGTCGCGGCCGATCACGGAAAAGGAAGCGCAAGCAAGCGATGTCGTTCTGGTGCTCGAGCCGGGTACAGGGCTGGCCGGCAAACTCAAAACCGCGCGAAAAGGCGTGGGACGCTATCGCATCTCAATCCAGGGCCGAGCGGCTCATTCGGGCGTGGATTTCGAGAACGGGGCGAGCGCCATCCTCGAAGCAGCCAGTCAGATTGAGCGAATAAGTGCTATGACGGACCTCACGCGAGGCGTTACGGTCAATCCCGGAGTTGTTCGCGGAGGCACCCGATCGAACGTTGTGGCGGCCGAAGCGCAGATCGAAGTGGACATGCGAGCCGTGACGAATCGGGACGCCAATGCCATCGATCGTAAATTGAAGGCGCTCCGTCCCATCGACAAGCGGTGTACAGTGCTTGTCGAAGGCGGCCTGAACCGGCCTCCTATGGAGCGCACGAGGGCAATAGGCGCCCTGTTCGAACGTGCACTCGACATTGCGTCCGAGATGGGGATGTCTATTGAAGAATCTTCGACTGGGGGCGGATCCGATGGAAACTTTACCGCGGCTCTCGGGATCCTAACATTGGACGGTTTGGGCGGAGTTGGCGAAGGCGCTCATGCCCAGA
>JBJMGJ010000018.1:0-13859 GCA_045807965.1 Bryobacteraceae bacterium
GAGGCAATCCGAGATCGAGAATCAGTAGGTGGCTAATCGGGGTAGTCGCGCGCAGAATGGGAACGGAACGAGAAGGTCCCGGGCGCGAAAGGAAAGAGTAATCGCTGAAACGATCCCGGGTTCCGTCCTTAGTTCCGATATAAGTCAAACTCGCCGGAGTAACAATGAGATCGGCTGCGGTCTCAAAGAGGATCGGATCCTTTTCTCCCGGTTCGGGCGTCGCCGCGACTTGCGTATAGGCCGGCACTTTGACATGCCCAAGATGCTGCTCAGTGAGTTGAAACGTCAGCGGCACGCGCGCCGCTTGCGCTGCCCCGAGCGAGATACCCTGCAGTTCGAGAAAAGCTAAAAGATTCTTGTAGGGGGCTCGATTCAAACGATCCGCAACCGTGCCGCATAGATGTCCGAAGATGCGGACGAGGGCCTCTCCGGCCTCAGCCTTATGACCGGATACGGGCCACCCGGGGAGTTCGCGCCCAAGTAGAGAACGCACTTCCGCCGAAAATTGCTCGGCGCTCCGGTGCTCGAGATCGGGTGGTGAAAGCATTAAAGGACCGAAGAATCCAGGTAGAACGGAAATACCAGGTTGAAAAAGTTGTTAGTGGTGCGAACGCTATATTCGATGTTGATCAGCAGGATTTCGCCACGACCTTTAATCTCGACGTTCACGCCAGCTACGTTGATGCGGGGCTCCCATAGGGTCAGAGCGCGCCGAACGGATTGCGCGACTTCGGTTCTGGTCTCGGAGTCATTAACCGAAAAGACCAGGTTATGGATGCCGCAGCCGAAGTCGGGACGAAGCACCCGTTCCCCGGGGGCAGTGGCCAAGATGATCCAGATAGACTGAGCGATACTCTTTTCGTCTGCCGACATGCGAATGCGCCGGGCTGCATCCGCCTCGACTGGAAAGTTCCAGCCGCGGCCGAGGAAATCCACATGAGCGTGACCGATGGTTTTCGAGTTGTCCGTGGAAGTCATCAATGCGGCCTCAGTTTATGTTGACCATAGCTCCCTTAATGGTCATGGGAGCGGTTGCGTTCAGATCCATGGTGGATTGGGCTTCAATTTTCACATCAGCCTGGGAGGCGATTTCTATTCCCATGGCCTGCAGTTTCATGCGCCCGGTGCACTTGATGGTGATGCTGTTATCCGAAGTATTGAGCGTGATCGAGTTCGATCCCGTCTTATCGATGATTTCCACGCTCTCGCTGCCGTCGGTGTCATTTAAACGGACAAGGTGACCACTGCGGGACTTAATCTCGCGGGTGTTGTTCTTGCCACCGTCGTTCGACGCGGGAGCTTTGTCCTTACCGTTCCACAAGGATCCCACCACATAGGGGAAGCGGACATCGCCGTGCTCAAACGCGATCAGGACTTCATCGTCGACTTCCGGAAGGAAGTACATACCGCGACCATTCCCGGCCATCGGGGTGGTAACTCGCGCCCACCAGCTTTCCTGATCATCGGAAAGCCAGGGCAGTTTCACTTTCACTCGGTGCATTCCGTCGGGGTCCTGATTGTTGGTGACGATGCCGACACCAACGCCGTAGATTTTACTCGCATCGTTGGCGTTATTCGGAGATACCAGGTCTATGAGATTTCGACCCATCAGGCGTCACCCCTCTCCACGCTAAAGTCCGTGGAATATCCACCGCTGCCAATCGCGTGCGTCGCTTGCGTCACGTAGTAAAAACCGCTGAAGCGATCGCCGAGGCCCTGCAAGTCAACGACGTTACCCGGCTTCAGATCAGGCACCCCGATGGTGCTGCCGCTACCGGTCAGCAATTCCATCGCATGCTGGTTGTAGATCGCTTTCGCGTGCTGATCGGCCTCGTCCTGCGACGCGACAGGCACGTTGACTCGTACGTGCTCCCGAGTTCGCTGAAACGCGGACTTGGCAATTTCCGCTCCGGTCTTCTTCCCGTTCATCCGGACCGCCTCAGAGCCCTGCCCGGCGCGACCAATGATCGTCTTTTTCGTTGCTGGATCGTAGCCGCGAACTGTTACTTCGTTCACCTGGCTTTTCAGATTCAGCTGGGTTCCGAACTTTTTGAGAGGCAGCGTATTCGGACCGCCGGCAAACGAGGCCTGCGTGTGACCCCAGATCAGGGTGTAGACCTTGGCCGATTCTTCGGGGGGCTTACGAAACAACAGCGTATTGTCTTGCACCAGAACCTCGAAGCGAATCCGCTCGGCCCGGCCACTGAGAAACTCGAGATCCGTCTGATTGTTCTGCATCACGTAATCGTATTGAGTTCCCGTGTCGTCCGCCTTAACCTTCAGGTTCAAGTCGGCAGCGATCTGTTGAACCATTTGCTGGTCGGTCATCTTTTGAAAGGTGCGGGTTTTCTTGCTTTCGGAGAGGCGGTGCAACAACGTCTGCCCTTCGATGCTGAGGGTGGGCATGCCGCTCTCCGGAAATGACGGGCTGATGGTGGTGATCTCACCGCTGATGAGTTCGTGCAGGTCATCGACGTAACCGAAGGCGATGCGAACAGAACTGGCTTCTTTGAATAGCTCCGCATCCTTCGTGTGCGTCCACTGAAGCTTCGGATACGCATTGGCGACGGTCAGAGTGAACGTATCCATTAGATCTTTTTGGAGGCTCACGGAGACTTGCTGGATGTGCTTCGAGACGTCCGCGGCGAGTTTATTGCCGTCAATGTACACCTGAAAAGCGGGAGCAAAGTAGTTAGGCATGTTTCACCCCACCCGAAAGGTCCAAAGCGGGGATAATCAGAACATGCCCGGGCGTCAGGTGTAGCGGATCATCGAGTTGATTCGCATCCGCGATGGGACGCCACTTGCGGGCATCGCCATATTCGCGAAACGCGATATCGCCTAGCTTTTCTCCGGCTTCGACGACACGGGTTTTTCGATGATCGGCAGATTGGGTCGGGTCTTGACGAACCAGAACGGCGACCTCGATGTACTCCTTGAAGGTGACGCTGAGCGTGGCACGAGCAGGCGTTCCGTCTGGGAGAAACAGTGTGTATTTTCCACTCACGTGATCCAAGACACCGCAAAAGCTGAAACAGCCCCAGACGATATTGCAGATCGGCGGAGCATGTGTCTCCGCATCGACCATTAGCAGTTTGTAAACTTTAGCGGTGTGATAACGAACGTCCGATTGTTCTTCGTAGGTATCGAAGAACAGATCCATGTTCAGTGTCCGCGTGTTCCCGTTCACGTACTGCAGGATGGGCGAGTCGAGACCCGGAATGGCAGTCTCCGCGAGCGTGTTGCCCTTATCAATGGTGTACTGCGTCGGATTAAACAGAACGCTGAACGAGCTGCCGTTTTTCGGCCGAATGGATACACGTTGGAATTCCATACGTTAGAAGCCCCTGCGTTGCTGCTCGCTGGCGAGCCTCCGAACGAGCAAACCGTATACTTCGTCAGCGAGATGCGGAAGATCAACGGCGCCGGCACGCGAAGTGTTTGCATTTTGAGCGGCGGCGGCCGCGAATGGAGAGAACTGCGAGCTTGAACCGGCCGCGTCGGCAGATTGAGCTGCCGCTCGCTCCATGGACGCCGGCGATGACGCTACCGATGATCCCGGATACGCGTGGCGATGAAGCATACTGACGTCCGAAGCCTCTCGAAACACGCGTAAGCTGGAAGGAAAGGGAGAAGATTCAGGCACAGCTCCGGCGAGAGCAAGCGGTGCGGCTTTTCCATTCAACAGCATGCCAGGTGTAGCAATTGCAAACGAGCTTCCAACGTTCCAAGGAGTGGCGAATTTCCTAACGGGCTGCTGAGCGATAGAGGAGACCGCTCGCTCAGTTCCAAAACTGCCCGACCGGAGGGTCCGCCCGGTGACGGTCGCGAGCGATTGCCGCATCACGGGAACGTACGCCGGTTCAGCATGCGGCGCGATGTCACTCGGCTGTTGCACGATCGGAGCTGAACCGAGCGCGCGAGTATCGTTCGAAGGTGATGCAACCTGAGCCACGAATTGTTCAGAGTGTTCCGAATGAGATGTGCGGTTTACGATCGTACCCTCTTGATGAACGATGAGCGGCAGAACTGCGGACTCCGTGGCGCTAACGGGTGCGCGACCTTCCACCGCTCGGGCGCGCGTAATCCTTCCGGCCTCCGTTTTTCGGCGTACGATAGCAGGCATCATCCCGCTGTCTTTGCCGGATGCAGATGTTACGACCCTGGGGACTTTGAAATCAGATTCACTCCCTCCGAGCGCGTTCGAGGCCTGCGGCTCACTTGAGTTTGGGGGCTCAATTCGTGAACGCTGCGAGGGCGAGCGGGAGACAATCGTTTCCTCCTGGAGGTGGCCTGGGATTTCGCGCGGCTGCGTAGCCGGCCCGCTCCTCAAAACCGGCGGCCCGGGATTGAGGCTCGCTGGAAGTTGATCCGAGGTCGATTCTGCGACCCGGTGTACAGGAGTTTCAGAAGCGGGCCTCTGAATGTGCGCGGTTCGCGCAATCTTGGAAATTGTCGGGCTGGAGGTGGCCCGTGGTGGGTCGGACCACGTCGTTTGTCCAGGAGTAACGCTGCCACTACTGCCGGGTCGAGAACCAGCCTCCTTTCTTGAAATCACGCCACCACGCATTGTGGCGGACCGCGAGATCAGAGGCCGATGCACGTCCGGCGCACTGCCCGCTTCTCGCGTAGATGCGTTTGCAGACGGCACGAGGATACGGTCGCCAATCGTCTCTCCGGGGACTTCGGCGTTGGTTTCCGAGTAACGCTCAACACTGGCGTGGACAAGTTCGGTGGGAGACGTCGTCTCGGCCACCCCGGCTGGACTGGCGAGTTTCGTCACGCTGGTTGATTCCGCAACATTGGCTTGAATGAGTTCGGCCGGAGCACTTGAAGCTGTCTCCGGATTCGACCTCGCGTTTCGAGTATCGGAGGCGTATGCGGATCCGGGACTCGAAACGCTGGTCGATTGTTTACGTAAGATCTCACTGGGGCCGCCGATCACACTACCTTGAACAGGAACTGCCACGGAACTCGGACGGGATGACACACCCTGTATTGAACTAATCGGATTTGCGGAGACTGGTTGAATGGCATGACGCGATGCGGTTGACATCGCCAAGTGCCTGTCGGCGAGTCGCGTTCCGAGCGTCAACTCGGATCCCTTCCACGAAGCTTCCGGACTGGCCGGCGGGCGATTCCCCACAGGAGCCTTGTCCTTTACAGGCGAAGCCACCTGGCGCCGTATTAGCGGCGATCCAAACCGCGCTGCCGAGATGAACCCTTCTCCGGCTGTCTTTGGCAATGGGCTACCGGGTTTCACCGGCCCAGCGTTACTCGCTGAATCCATGAGCGGAGTTACTGTTTTAGGCTGCCTTAGGCCGGAATGTGGGTTGGACTTTTCCCCAAGTTGGTCCGGTGTACGCGTGAAGGCTTTCCCAACACGCGAAGCATTCCTCCGAACTATACGCGCCTGTTCGATTGCGATCGGATTCGAGTGCCTGAGGGCGTCGGAAGTTAGCGAAGATTCATCTTTCGGCACTTCGGCCGAGCCTGTCTGAGTATTCTCTCTGGGCAAAGCAGGCGAGGGTCGCCTTAGCTGAGCCTGCGTCTGCTTCGTTATCGACAAGGGCGAGATACTTGAGTCTTCGATGAGAGGTGTAGGGTCGCTGTGAACAGACGATGCGCCGCTTGCCTGAATATTCGGAAAGGTAGAAGGACTCGCCTCATCAGAGTGATGCGAACCGAAGTTCGGGTGCTCGGCCAGTCTTCGCTGCACCAGTGAATTGCCTCCCCCGGACCCGCTCTGGGCGGGAAGTACTCGAGAAGCGCTGGTGCTTCTGTTTATGGGCGAAACGTGAAGTTTAGTCGAAAGAGTCTCGAATCCGGCTCTTTTCGAAGGCGACATGACTGATGGGATATTCGTGGCCGCACGCGTCATGGAAGGAAAGGTGCCATAACCCGGCCCGAAAGGGAAGGTCGCTTCACTCTCCGCGTGCCAATGGGGCCAGGCGTAAACAGGAGCGGTCCACCAACCAGGAAGGCTGAGGGAATGACTGCGACGCTGAAGCGACTCGAGCAGCGGCAGCCTTTGCGCAATGCTGCGGGAACCGAATTTGCGAGCCAAGGTATGCGAGATTAGTCCCGGCGATTCGAAATAGCGCTCACGGATACGGAGGCCTAATTCAAGACCAGCTGAGTCCGTCGCGTCCGGCTTCTGAGAGCTACTCATTTCGTTCGCACGAATCCTTTATGCACGAGTTCCAGTGTCTCGACAGCAATCTCGTTCCCACTGCTCTTGAGTTGAGGTCCCACCCACTTGACGGGAAAGGCCTGTTCGAAATTCCAGCGCACCTGCTCTTCGCCTGTTTCATCGAGGATGACTACCGAGATGTTCTTTCGATCGATTGTGCCTCCGACCACGTCCCAACACCAATCGGACAAGGTTTTACCGACAAGCCCACGCTTCAGACTCAGGTTCGAGGCGTGCTTCGCCGGACCCGCACGCTTGTGAGTGTATCCGTTGAGTCCGCCCTCGCGATACTCTTCCACTTCGATCTCTACCTGCAGTCCCTCGACGTCGCTGAATCCGCCAGCGACTAATCCTTCAATCTCAACGGCGAACCGAAAGGCAAGATACGGGTCCTGTCGTCCCGCGAGCGGCTTTGCGGGCGCAATGATGCTGGCGGACGCAGAGGCACTGGCATTGAAGCTGAACGAAAAGGATGCGCCTGCTTCGAATTCCACGCTTACCCGCCACCTTTCGCCATTTCGTTCAACCTCTCATTGATCCGCGAAGTTTCCGCCACCCAGCGCTGCCGTTCGCGGTGGTCCATCAGCATGATTTCCTCGTACGGCCAGTGCAGATAATATCCGACAAAGGCTACCTCCTCGAACAGCCTTTCCGAGGGGTAGCCTGTTATCCCCCCAGGCTGCTCATTTCCACTTCGAATCGCCCTTCGCAATGCGGACAGTTCACTGCCAACCGGCTGTCACCGCTCTCGTTGATGCGACGGTAGAAGTCTTGCAGATAGGCGAGGTCCGCCGAGAATAAGCTTTCAATCACCTTTGGATTAACGACCGGGAGTTCACCCAGTTTGGTGATCACCCTCGAGAGCAGAATGATCACCAGATATCCAGGATTTGTTTGTACTCGGGGATCTTTCATCGGAGCGATCTCATCGTAGGCGGTGGCCAGACGCATCGTTCCTTCGCGATGGAGATTTCCCTCACCATCCAGGTACCCTCGGGGCAAGACAAACGAGAACTCGGTCTGCATTGTCAGGCCTTGGTCAAGCCTTCATGGGCAATGTCGAGAGATTCAATCGCGACTTCGTTCCCCGTGGCATTGAAGGACGGTCCTGTCCACTTCGTGGGCCAAGCATTGACGAAGTTCCAACGAATCTTCTCTTCGCCCGCCTCGTCCATAAGAACGATCGAGCCGTTCTTTCGCTCGGCCTTGCCGTCGATCACCTTTTTGCGCCAATCCCAAAGCGAGTGATCATCGGTTATTCCCCACTTCAGGCTGAGGTTCGAGTATTTGACTTGACCCGGCAGTTTGCGGGGAGTAAATACCTTCTCGTTGCCCTCCCGATACTCGATCGGATCGGACGTGGCGTCCAGGCCCGAGCACTCGCGGAATCCGTTGCGGCTGATTCCGTCGATTTCGAGTCTGAAGTTATAACTGCGGAATGGATCTTTTCTGTCTCCAGTCGCCATGTTGCTTGTCTGCCTCCTTCACAAAAACTGTTACGGGGCGCTCGGCCCGGTTATGGTCACTCCGCTTGCTCCGTGGATCAAACGCACTACCACGAACTCGAGTGGAATCGTAATCGCTAAACCGATCTCGGTGACTACGTTTCCCGAGTTACGGAGCTCAGGCGGGTTGGTCTCGGCGTCACACTTCACATAGAAAGCTTCTTGCGGCGTCCTGCCTTTTAGCGCGCCGGCACGAAACTGTTCGTTGAAGTAAGTAGATAATTCCCGCTCGATTCTAGGCCAGAGCCGGGTGTTATTCGGCTCAAAAACAACGTCGCTCATATTCCACTCGATCCAGCGGACCGCGGTAAGGAAGACGCGGCGAACGTTTACGTACATCCATGCAGCATCGCCGCTCAACGTGCGCGCACCCCACACGCGAATACCGCGGCCGGCGAACGAGCGCAGGCAATTGATGCGCTTCGAATTGAAGAAGTCCTGGTCGGCGTTGCTAATTCTGCACTCAAGGTCGAGCACTCCGTTTAAAACTTCATTAGCGGGAGCTTTATGCACCCCGCGCTCCCGGTCCGTTCGGGCGATGACCCCCGCGACGTGACCACACGGGGGCACGAACTCAAGGCCACCCTCAAAACCTCTCACTTTCACCCAGGGATAGTAAATCGCGCCGTTGTTGCCTTCTATTTCTCCCCATTGATCCCAAACATCATCTTTGTCCGCTCCGGGCCGGGTGTCGAGAAGCGCGAAACGATCGCCAAGAGTGGAACAATGATCCATGACGAACTGCTGTAACTCGAATGCCGAAGAACCGGTTTGCATCAGATCGGGAGCACACACCAGGTCGACCGTATTCAGTCCTTCGATGGCCATCAGGCCCCGCAGGAGGGCGGTGAACGTGTTATCCGGAAGAGGCGTAACATAACATCGCTCTCCCTTGTTTTCGAAAAAGCCGCGCACCGCATAAGCTAGATAGCTGCCGGCCGCCGGCCTTCCAAGATGCGGTTCGAATTGCGACCAAAGGGACAGCTGAATGGGCTCGTATAGCTTGGCACGGCTTCCGGCGGGCAGCGACCCAAGGAAGGCGGGCACACCGGTCTGCAGTGCAATCCGGCGGGGCAGGCCGAAGTCCTGCTGCAGATAAACACCAGGGTGCTTTAGCCCGGCGAGTCTGTCCCTCCATGAACCCGCCGTATTGTCGGTTGTGTCCGCTGCTTCCATGTGACGATTGCTTACTGCGCTTGCGGGCCCGCCCATTGCTCGATGCGGAAGATAACGAATTCAGCCGGCCGCACGATGGCCACGCCGATTTCGGTGATGACACGACCGAGATCGCGCTGCTCCGGAGGATTGGTTTCATCGTCACAGCGTACGTAGAAAGCCTCGGCCGGAGTGCTTCCAAAGAGAGCGCCATCGCGCCAGACAGTCGTCAGGAAGGCGGTGACGTTGCGGACGATTTTCGCCCACAGAGTCCGATCATTCGGCTCAAATACGATCCACTGCGTACCGTGATCGATCGACTTGCGCAGGAAGAGCAGCAGTCGGCGGACATTGATGTACTTGAGATCGGTGTTGCGGTCGCCGCCAATCGTCCTGGCGCCCCACACGGTGATGTTTCCGTTCAGAAAGCGGATGCAGTTGACGCCGTCCGGGTTCAAGCCGTCCTGAAGCCCCTTGCTGATCTGATAGCCTACGTCCAACGCGCCGCGAACGACTTCGTTGGCAGGCGCTTTGTGAACGCCTCGCGACTGGTCGACCCGCGCGTAGATGCCCGCCATGTGACCACTCGGGCCGACGAACATTTCGCCATCGTCGTCGGGGTCGGTAGCGGTCAACTTCTTCGCCGCATCGAAAATTTTGAGCCAGGGGAAGTATAGTGCGCCGTAGTCGGTGTTGTGAGCAACCTTAATACTGCCGACCGTCAGATCCGCCGGCCGTTCGGGAGCATCGAGAATCGCGAAACGATCGGACATGTGCGTGCAGTGGTCGATGATGTTGGTCTGCACAACTGGATCAACGATGCCGGGCGCTGCCACCATGGAGACTTCATCAATGGCTTCGAGTGGCGCGAGCGCCATGGGATCCTGCAACGCCCCGAGATCGGGGTAACGCATGACGAAGCAACGCGTGCCGCCATTGTTGAAGAAGCCGAAGACGCCGTGAGCGAGCTGGCTTTGTCCGGGTGGCGGAGCAGCGCCGGGTGCGGCTGCGGCAACAGGAGCAGCGCCGGGACCGGCGGGGGCGGGACCACCGGCGGCTGGAGGAGCGCCGGGAGGCAGCAAGCCATGAGTGGAGAATCCGCCGAACGAGCGCGTGAAATCACTGAAAGTCGTGCAGAGCACCGGATGCCCGACCGGCGCCAAATCGCCAGCAGCGGAGTGGGCAAGTGCGACCGAGTAGGTCTCCTGCGCGTCGCGGAACCTCCTCAAACCCTCTGGGCTGGGGTCCCTCGGCTGGGCCGGCTTTACGTCGGGTTTCGCGAGGTCCGCAAATGCTTTCCTCGCTGTATCCAGTTCCGCGTCCGGAAACGGAAACGTCCATACCCGGTACCGCTCCCGACTTCCCGGATCGGTGCTTCTGCCGGTGGGATCGTAGTGCGGATTTTCCTCCGGAATCTGAACTGGTCCCGGCACGATACCGACAAACGCCGCCGTACTGGTGCTGACGCCGGCAATCGGCTTGATGGTGGATGGTATCTCTTCGACGTAGACGCCGGGCGACAAATACTCAGGCATGTGATTTAGCTCCTTTGCTCGTTCGGTCCACTATCGGACGCGGTTCATTCAATCGATTGAGTCCCGGCTCAGCACTGATCCGGCTCCTGTAGAAAAACGTCATCTCAGCGGCGCCGTCGGCCGCTTCTCCGCTGGAACCGGAAGATGTCTCCACCACTTCGCTCCGTACTCGGCTGTGCCGGTGGTTGACTTGTTCCGGTCGCAGGCTCAACCGGAGATGACTGTTCACCACCGATCTCTTCTTGACCGGGCTCAACCTCTGCAGCGGCACTTCCGATTTCCTCTCCGGCACCGGGTACGGATTCTGTCGGTTGCTGAGCCGATTCGGGTGAAATCCTGGTCTTCCTGACAGCGGGTTTTGGGTTCGGGTTCTCCCCATCGGGCATGGCGTTGCCTCCTCATCCGTTTGCGAGTTCATCTGAATCTTTCCGCCGGGCGCTTTCGCGTTTGGATGCGCCGCCCTGAGCGAAGCCTGTCAAAGCGGAGTCTTTGTTGAGGGCGAAATCCAACCGCTCGACCGCGCCCGCCGAAGCGAGTGTCGCTGATTGTTCCATCAGCTGATATCCTTGCGCCCGAACCAGCACGGTGTGCCGTCCCGGCTGCAGGCACGGAAGCACATACTCGCCTTGCGCGTCGCTGAACTTGCGCTCGCCGTCACCCTTGATTCGCACTTCGGCCATCACGATGCCGGACTCGCGGCCGGGGCCGGCGATTTTACCCTTCAGCGTTGTGGGTTGCAGCGTCAGCTTAAGAAACTCCCTTTTAACGTTTCCGTCCGCATCCAAGGAAAGCGTCACGCTTCGGTGGGCAGAGCCGTAGCGACCTGCCGAGCGGGGCAGCGAGAGAGTGATCTTGTAACCGCCGGCCGGCAGATCGACAAAATAGAATAGCCCGTCGGATCTGGTTTGCGTCCGATCCCAGCGCCCGAGAACAAGGTCCGCCTGCTTTCCGTACTTAAGCAGGCTCGAGGCGACCTTGCGTTGAAAGTCGGCGGGCATCTCGGTTATTCGGATATCCACGGCTACGAGCGGCTTGCCCGTTCCGGCATCGGAGACAATCCCTGCCAGCGCCACACGATGCTCCGTTGGCGGATCTTTGATCATGATTCCTTTTCCGTCCCCGGAGTGATCTTGAGGCTTCTGATTACTACCGGCGGCGCCGTGTCCAACGGCACCTCTGTATAAACGCCGATGGTGACGGTGTAATTCAAAGCCGCCTTGGGTTTTCCACCTAGCGCCTGCCAGAACTCACCCACACTCTGGAGTCGGCCCGGCTGCAAACTGCTGGACGGAAGCGGCGGTTCCTGACCGCGCAAACTGCCCTGTAGCAAGACTTCGGGAATGGTCGCATGTCGCAGGAGCACGGTCATTACTTCGCTCAAAAGACGATGCTCATCTAAAGCGCGCGTTGTGGAGCCCTCACTTGACCAGGCGGTGATCAGGTAGGAACAGTCGACGCGAGCGGGTGCTCTGCGGCGTGTTGCGGTTCCATTCTCGTGGTGGTTGATGACCCACTCGCTGCTTCTCAGCTCGAGATTTTCGCGGATGTCATAGAGGAACAGATCGATGGCCGGAAGACTGACCGAAGTGGGAGGAAATTCGCTATCCGGTGCCGCGAAGCTCACCCCAATCTGGTCGACGATCGTCGCCGGAAGCTCGTGCCGGAGCAACTGTTCCACTGTTCTGTCCAGGTCGTCGATCATTTTGAAGGCATCCCGTCAGCGGACTCGGTCTCGAGGCATTCGGGCCAATCCGCTCGATCGATATCAGGATTGACGACATATCCCTCAAAATCGAGCCAAATTCGCTTGTCATTCCGACAGTCGTAGCCACGGCACGGCACCGGCCGGTTCTCGCGCACCGTACAACGACAACTGTGCGCTTCGAAATGCGTGCAATACCCGCTAGAGTTATGCTCGATCAGGTAGGGACGACCGAGTTCCCAGCGGATAATGCCTTCGAATACGTCCTGCTTTGAAAGGGCGAAGCGCATACGGCAACACGCGGCATGGCAAAATTGAACGCGGTCTTCGCAGGCGATCCGGGCTTCGGCCTTAAAGGCATATTTATCTTGCTCGGGGTCTTGCAGGATGACACCCAGGCCCTTCTGCTTCAGCTGTTCCGCGAGGCGTTCCGCAACGATTCCCTTTCTTTCATCGAGTTCCCCAATGGACAGCAGCTTTCGTTCCTCGAGAAGCTCAATGAGAGCGTACAGAAAAGCCGACGACTCCAGGATCTTGTTCGTGTTCTGACTCAGCCGCGAATGGACATAGAACAGCCCTTCCGAAACTCGTTTTTGGAGATCGCGCGCCTCGGTTTGGTCCGATTCAGCGTGGCCGGATGATGTCTCGGGGCCGTTTCCGGTTTTGAGGACAACGAGCTCTTGTTGTAAATGCATGGTCAAACCGGCTTACTCGAATTCTCCATAACTCACTACTTTGCCCATTTTTTGATATTCCCGACGAGTTGCATGCAATAAGTGCCGCATGGTAACTACCCCGCCGTTATCCGCCGCCAGGAAGGCCGCTCCCAGCGCGATGTTTCGTATATTGCCTCCGGCGATTTCGAACCGTCTCGCAATACCGGCCAAGTCTAGTTCCGGATGTTGCGGCATTTCCCGCGGCCAGATGTTTCCCCAAATTCTTCGCCGGTCGTGCTCGTCGGGGAATGGAAAGTCGATGGTGAAATGCAAGCGACGCACGAACGCTTCGTCGATGTTCTTTCGGAAATTCGTCGCCAGGATCACAACGCCTTCGTGCTCCTCCATCTTCTGGAGCAAATAATTGATTTCGATATTGGCGTAGCGATCGTGCGAATCCCGGACCTCGCTGCGCTTGCCGAACAAAGCATCCGCTTCGTCGAAAAAGAGAATGGCATTGCTTGTCTCGGCCTCCGCGAATATCTTGGCCAAGTTCTTCTCTGTTTCGCCGATGTATTTACTTACTAACGCCGAGAGATCCGTCTTGTAGAGATCCAGGCCCAGTTCACCCGAGATGATGTCGGCGGCCATTGTCTTTCCGGTACCCGGCGGGCCGGCAAACAGAATGTTCAGGCCCTTTCCGAGCGCAAGTTTGCGGTCGAAACCCCAGTCTTCATAGACGATCGACCGGTACTTCATTGAGTTGCAGATCTCTCGCAGCTGCTGTACTCGGTCGGGTGGCAGGATGATGTCGTCCCAGGTGTAATGCGGCTTTATATTTCGAGCAAGTGACGAAAGTTTTCGATTGCACTGCCGCCGACAGGCTTCATACAGATCAACATCATTAATTTTCGGGTCCCCAGGGTCACGCCAATTTGCAAGATCTCTCGCCGTTGCAGCGGCATTCCGGATTTGCGCGGCCGTAAAGCGGAACTTCTCGGATAAGGGGGCCAACTCAAATGAGTCGGAAGTTTGCAGGGCCGTCTTCCAAAGTCTAAGCCGCTGGTCGTAAGTCGGCCGATGCACTTCAGCGCGAACAAACACCGCGTCGCC